>JALEHC010000570.1 GCA_022763215.1 Saprospiraceae bacterium | reverse complement strand
TCTCCAGCCATTCCGGCAATTGGAATAGCACTTCCAAATAATTCAGCGGATGTTTCGCCATATACCTCACTGGAGGGTTTCACCATCGGCAAAACCTGCTCTGGTACATCCAATACATCCAACATTTTTTCATCCCACTTTAATTCTTTAATATTGTACATCAAAGTTCGGGAAGCATTGGAGTAATCAGTCACATGCACCTTTCCACCAGTCAGTTTCCAGACGAGCCAAGTATCCATTGTACCAAACAACAAATCTCCATTTTTAGCCTTTTCGCGGGCACCATCAACCTGGTCTAGCATCCATTTTACTTTCGTTCCCGAAAAATAGGCATCCACGACCAAGCCAGTATTCGCTTTAATATAAGCTTCATGACCTGCCTCTTTAATGGCATCGCAGATGCCGGCAGTACGACGATCTTGCCAAACAATAGCTTTGTGAATTGGCAATCCGGTTGTTTTATCCCAAATAACAGTTGTTTCTCTTTGGTTGGTGATACCAATACCAGCAATTTCGGAAGGAGCAACTTGGTGAAGTTGTAATAATTTTTTCGCTACGCGAATTTGTGTTTCCCAAATCTGTATCGCATCATGTTCTACCCAGCCTGCTTTAGGATAAAACTGTGTAAATTCCTCTTGTTGAATGCCAATAATCTGGGCATTTTTATCGAAAAGAATAGCTCTGCAACTGGTAGTGCCCTGATCAAAAGCCAGGATAAATTGCTTTGTCATGATACGATCTTTGTTGAATGATTTTTAAAGAAAATGAATTGCTTCTTAAACATTGCCCCATTTCAAAACATTTCTTTGAAAGATGCTCGCTTAATAAGCAAGGTATCCTAAAAATAAAATTTAACTACTTACTATCAAAACAAACCTTAGATACTAGCTAATGGAGATACAACGCATTCCTTTTGAAGACATTTCTCAGTTTTCTGATCGTGATGTCGCCTACGTCAATGAAACCGAAAGCCTACGTCCTTTTTATAAATACCCGGTTCATATCGATAGTTTTGCACAAATATTCAAGGACAAAGCCAAGGATAAAAGCCATCGCCCTTTGTTGATGGAGGTACTAAATGAGCAATATGAGAAACTGAATTTGTCCGAAGCAACCAAAGCTAATATCGAGGCTCTTCAAAACGATAATACTTTTACCATAGTGACGGCTCACCAACCTAGTTTGTTTACTGGGCCATTGTATTATGTCTACAAAATTATCTCTACCCTACATTTAGCAGATTTACTAAATCAAAAATATCCAGAGTATAAGGTAGTTCCCATTTTCATAACTGGTGGTGAAGATCATGATTTTGAAGAAATCAACCACCTCCATTTATTCAATAATACCCTTACCTGGGAAAATGAAGAAAGTGGTGCAGTTGGTGCCATGAGCACCAATACATTAGAGCCGGTTATAAAAGAATTGGACGAAATCTTGGGCGACTCAGACCGAGCCAGAGCTCTTTTTGAAATGATTCAAGGCGCTTATACCAAACACCAGAAGTATGCTACGGCTTCTATTGATTTCACCAATGAGTTGTTCAAAGAGGAGGGGTTGGTTATTCTTGATATGAGTCACCCCAAACTCAAGCAAGCATTTATTCCAATTATTGAAAAAGAAATCATTGAGCAGCCTTCCAAAGAATTTGTGGTCAAAGCTCAGGAAGCACTCGAAGATGCTGGATTTAGTGGCCAGGCTTATGCTCGGGAAATCAATTTTTTCTATTTGCAAGCTAATGCCAGAGAACGCATTGTTGAAAAAGAAGGCACTTATGAAGTATTGAACACCGATATTCGATTCTCGAAAGAAGAACTCATCAAAGAAATTCAGGAACATCCAGAGCGGTTTAGCCCGAATGTGATTATGCGACCTGTTTTTGAAGAATATATTTTACCCAACTTAGCCTATATCGGCGGTGGTGGTGAATTGGCCTATTGGCTGGAAAGAAAAGAACAGTTTGAATATTACGGAATTAACTTCCCGATGCTCATCAGAAGAAATTCTGTGCTATGGATTGACAAGGGAAGTTCGAAGAAAATGGACAAACTTGAACTGCAACTTGATGATCTTTTTGTCGATACAGAGGTCTTGCTCAAACGATATGTACGCGAAAATACAGAAAACGAAATCAGTTTATCTGACGAAAAGTCGCAACTCAATGCCATATTTGAAAATGTGGTCAACAAAGCACAAGAAATAGATCCAACTCTTGCAAAGACAGCAAAAGCAGAAGCGGCCAAGCAACTCAATAGTCTGAGCCAATTGGAAGGTAAATTGATGCGAGCAGAGAAACAGCGTCACGACATTGCCCTCAACCAAATCAGAGGCGTCAAAGACAAATTATTTCCCGGAAACGGGCTGCAAGAACGCCATGACAACTTTATGATGTTTTATCTAAAATATGGCCGTGACTTTTTCGAAATTCTTAAAGAATATCTTAATCCATTAGAAAAAGGGTTGATTGTCGTTCGAGATTCCTGATCCAATTCTGCAAGAATTAGCGAATTTTCACTAGTTTAGCGACCCTAAACACACCATTCCTATGAAAAAAATCTTGGTTGCCAATAGAGGTGAGATTGCACTTCGCGTTATGAAAACTGCCCGTAAAATGGGCATTGCTACCGTTGCAATTTATTCTGAAATTGATCGTCATGCTCCGCATGTCCGCTTTGCAGATGAAAGCGTGTGTGTTGGTCCAGCACCTTCTAATCAGTCTTATTTGCTTGCTGATAAAATCGTAGAAGTCGCAAAAGAACTGGAAGTGGATGGTATACACCCGGGTTATGGCTTTTTGAGTGAGAATGCTGCTTTCGCGCAAAAAGTAAGTGATGCGGGCATTGTATTCATTGGCCCCAAGCCTCATGCCATTGAAGTGATGGGTAGTAAACTGGCGGCAAAAGAAGCCGTGAAAAAGTACGATATACCAATGGTGCCAGGCTTGGATAAAGCGATTACGGATGTAGAAGCAGCCAAGAAAGTAGCAGAAGAAATTGGGTTCCCAATTTTGATTAAGGCTTCGGCAGGTGGTGGTGGCAAAGGAATGCGAATAGTAGAGCATGCTGAAGAATTTGAATCTCAAATGGATCGTGCGGTCAGTGAAGCAGTATCTGCTTTTGGCGATGGCTCGGTTTTTATTGAAAAATACGTAGGCTCTCCTCGACACATAGAAATTCAGGTCTTAGCTGACCAACATGGTAATATTGTCCATCTCTTTGAAAGAGAATGTAGTATTCAACGTCGTCATCAAAAGGTGGTGGAAGAAGCCCCTTCCAGCGTACTCACACCAGAAGTTCGTGCAGCTATGGGGAAAGACGCTGTCAATGTAGCCCGGGCATGTCAATATGAAGGTGCAGGTACCGTAGAGTTTTTGTTGGACGAAAACATGAACTACTATTTCTTGGAGATGAATACCCGTCTTCAGGTAGAGCACCCCGTAACCGAATTAATTACCGGAGTGGACTTGGTTGAGGAACAAATCAGAATTGCCAGAGGAGAAACCATCAGCTTTTCACAAGAAGAACTTGAAATTAATGGTCATGCACTCGAACTTCGCGTATATGCCGAAGACCCGATGAGTGATTTCCTGCCAAGTATTGGTAAATTGACTCGATATCAACGACCGGAAGCCGATTATATTCGATTGGATGACGGCTATGATGAAGGCATGGACATTCCCATTTATTATGATCCAATGATTGCCAAGTTGATCACTTATGGTGAAAATCGTGATGCTGCCATCAATAATATGTTAATGGCTATTGAGGATTATGAGATTGAAGGCGTTGCGACCACACTGCCTTTCGGCAAATTCGTTTGTCAGCATGAAGCGTTTATTTCTGGAAACTTTGATACTCACTTTGTCAAGAAATACTTTACCAAAGAAGCATTGGCAAAGGGCAACAAAGAAGAAGCAGAGATTGCAGCACAACTAGCACTCAATCTTTACCAAGAACATAAAAGCATTTTGAAAGTACCTAATTCAGAATTAACGGAATGGGGAAAGAAACGATGATTAAGGCATCATCGTACTAAATGAAATAATTTGGATGGGGGTGCCCCACATAAAAATGGACATCTCCTCCTCTACTTCTTTTGCAATGATTTCCACTGCTTTGCCATCGTATTTGATTTGGTTGGGCATAGAAACAGGGCGCCACTCTTTTCCGTTTTCATCGATGATACCATAGAAACCCGTTCCAAGATTTTGGAAGCTCACTTTTCCTTTAATTTTCAGCTTTGCCATAATTTTTTTTGTAAAAGTTAAGCCTGAGAAGTTGAATTCAATAATTTTTCGACGGTCTTATTCAGATTTTCTATCAACCTTGATTGTTCTTTCACGGTTTGTTTGAGGTCTTTCATTTCCTCTGATAAATACGTCTGAATATTTTGAGGAGAAGGAAGGAATGGGCTTACTTTAGCACGAACGTACCAGATTTCGCGAATGTCCCCAAGATTGACGGTATATCCCTCATAAAACGAATTATCGGATACCAATTCGAGTTGTTTATTCGATTTCAATTTGTTGAATACTCGTTTGACAACGACATCCCCTCTGGTTACTACCACATATACATAATTGTCCTTAATTGAATTTTCCCAAAGGGTAGGCTCCAAAAAACTACATACGACTTTATCGCCTTCAAAAAGCGTCGGCTCCATACTGTCGCCAGCTACATCAAAAGAACGATGCGTACCAACCTTATATTTGTAATCAGGAAGCGTGAAAGTAGGTAGGTCTTGAATAAAAGTCGGATCGGTCAAATCATTTGCATAGCCTGCTTGTGCCGGTATCGGAACATGCACGATTCGTTCATCATCCTGTGAATTGGTAACAATAGTAAGTACTCTAAAGCTTTTGTTATGATCTTCCTCTGTCATAAACATCGGGCCTTCACCAGTATAGATGTAAACCGGATTAATTTTATAGAGTTCGACTGCTTTTCTCAGCAACTCAATAGTGACATCTCGTCTTCCTTTAAGGATTTCGCTTAAACTCTGAGGTAGGTATTCCAATGATAGTGCAAATTGCCGACTGGAGCGGACTCTGTTCTCTTCGCGGAGTTTATCATGGCACTTGATAAAGCGCTGAGTTACAATACTATTCATTGGCACAAAAGCATTTAGATGAATCTATCTTAGCAAATTTAACAAATTTGTTGATAAAATCACCTAAATGCTTCATTTATTTATTCAAATAAGTGATACTTCTAAATAATCACTAATTTGCTTAGAAACTAGTACTCTGTAATCTAAGTTAATTGGTTTTTTGAAGCAATAGAATTTTGTTCAAATCAAGGCGCGGCGGAGCCTGATAGCCTTAGCTATCAAGGCGAGTACGCAACGCAGAGTTGGGCAAAATTCTAGTTTCAAAAGGCTAAGGAATTTAGGTTACAGAGTACTATCTACAATAGCGACAAAATCATCTGCTTTCAAAGAAGCACCGCCAATCAAGCCACCATCTACATCTGGCTGGCCAAAAATTTCCTTGGCATTTTTGGGTTTCACACTACCTCCATAAAGGATGGTTGTCAAATCTGCACGTTCTGCACCATATTGATCAGCGATAAGAGAACGAATATGCTTGTGCATTTCCTGAGCTTGTTCCGGGCTAGCTGTTTTTCCAGTACCGATAGCCCAAACAGGTTCGTATGCAATAACCACTTCTGCAAATTGTTCTTCTGACAAATCAAATAATGCTGCCTTCACTTGTTCGGCTACCAAATCATTCTGAGTTCCGGCCTCGCGAACAGAAAGTTCCTCGCCACAGCAAAAAATTGGCTTCAAACCACTTTCCAAAGCTGCCTTTACTTTTTGGGCAAGTAAGGCATCATCTTCACCAAAATACTTACGTCTTTCGGAGTGACCGATGATTACATAATCAGCACCTACTGATTTGATCATTGCGGTAGAGATTTCTCCGGTATAAGCACCGCTTGCTTCCTGGTGGCAATTCTGAGCGCCCAGATACAAATTGGAAATATCCTTGATTGAAGCAGCTACGCTATTGAGGTGAACAAAAGGCGTACAAAGCACGACTTTAGTATCAGTCGGCTGCAAGCGTTCGACTATACTTTTTACCAGATCGCGGCCTTCTTGGTAATTCTTATTCATTTTCCAGTTGCCGGCTACCATTGTTGTTCTTGACATGATCTTTATAGTTTGTTGGTTGATCGCAAAAATTATAGGGTCGTTTCCTTGTGCGTGAGCGCTGCGAAAGGCCTTGTTGCCCATGAATTTCATGGGTAATGAGCGAATAGCGAAGCCTGTAGCATAGCGACCCCGTCAGGAAGTGATTGAACTTCCTGGCGGGGTCACGCCCAAATCAACTAATTTCAATATCTTCTTTCTCGCCCAGAAAACGAGGTTCTTTTTGTAGAATATACAAATCGATAACTGCTTTACACCTAGCCAAATATTCCCTGATTTTTGTTTTGGTGCGGAAGCTTTTCCATACGGCGGGCGTATTAAAAGCGACAACATCGAGGCCATAATAATTGGCGATAAACAAAGCTCTGGGGGTATGAAATGGCTGTGATATCACGACGAAGCGTTTTTGGTCAAATATTTTATAGCATCTAACCACAGAATCCAATGTGCGAAAACCAGCATAATCCAGGGTAATCGCTTTTTCGGGTATGCCTGCATCCATCAATGCCTGACGCATATCGCGAGGTTCATTATAGTTTTTGATACTATTATCACCACTGACGATAAAGTGCTTCACTTTACCAGCTCGGAATAATTTTGCTGCCGTCTCGATTCTCGAATAAAAATAAGGATTTCGGTACCCCTGTGGCCCCAGCCGAGAAGTACCTAAAACCAATGCAACGTCATGTTTGGGCAGCTGATCGACCTGATCATAAACTTGATCGGAGGTAGAAGCAATAATCCAATAATTGCAACACCAGATACCCAGTATCAGCAATATGGTTGCCATTGTTCCCCAGATCAAAAGTTTACGAAGGGTTCTCATACCTTAGATTCCTTTCTTTTTTGTTTACCCAGCTTAGTATATTCCACATTCGCTTCGATGCGGTGCCCTGGACGGCTCCACTTTACATTTTCGCCTTCGGCGGTAACTTCTTCTTCGCGAATTTCTGGTTTTTCGTGCTTCGCATAAGGCGAAGTAGGCTTTAAGCCCAATTCTTCAAACATCTCCAAGTCTCCAAAAATATCCGGATTTGGCGTCGTTAGCAACTTATCGCCTGCAAAGATCGAACCAGCGCCTGCCATAAAGCAAAGTGCCTGACCTTCGCGGCTCATGCTGGTACGGCCTGCCGAAAGTCGAACCACCGAGGTAGGCATAACGATACGGGTAACAGCCACCATGCGAACCATTTCAAAAATCGGAATAGGCTCCACTTCCTCCATCGGAGTGCCTTCTACAGAAACCAATGCATTAATCGGAACAGATTCTGGTTGAGGATCAAGTTGTGACAAGGTCAACAACATTTTACAACGATCTTCTTTCGATTCGCCCATACCAATAATCCCACCAGAACAAAGTGTCAGGTTGGCTTTACGAGCATTGCTCAAGGTTTGGAGGCGGTCTTCATAACCACGAGTAGAGATAATCTCTTTATAGTAATCTTCGGAAGTATCCAGGTTGTGATTGTAAGCGTAAAGGCCTGCATTTCTAAGCTTTTGTGCCTGTGTTTCGGTCAGCATACCCAGTGTAGCACAAACTTCCATATCGAGTTTGTTGACCGTTTTCACTAATTCGAGCACGTGATCGAATTCTGCGCCATCATCTACATTACGCCATGCAGCGCCCATGCACAAACGAGAAGACCCCAATGCTTTGGCACGCATGGCAGCCGTTTGCACTTGGTGGACACTCATCAAGTCATTTTCTTCAATATCTGTATAATAGCGGGCTGCCTGTGGGCAATAGGCACAGTCTTCCGGACAGCCACCTGTTTTTATAGAAAGCAAGGTACTAATCTGTACTTCGTTGGGATTATGATGCTCACGATGCACACTTGCGGCGCGGAAAACCAGCTCCAGTAAAGGCGTTTCGTATAATTCCTTAATCGCTTCCAGCGTCCAGTTTTGATCACTCATTCGAATTCGCTTTTGATTTTTTCAAATTATAATACTCTAGTCCGAACCCAACTAAAAGAGCTGCAGCCATTAAGCCCAGATTGAAATACCAGGCAAGTGGCGAACGATCTTTTTCTATAAAAAACATATTCTCATGCAGCTCGTATTGCGCTTTCGCAAATTCGGCACTTTTGTCTTTTTCACTTGGAATATCTCTGATAATTCCTCTAAGCGTCATTTGCTTGCGAGGCATACAATTATTGGCATCCAGACATTCTTGTGTATAATCTTCTGACCAGCCCATCAGCTTCACTTCAACCTCTTGGCCATTATCCCACTGTTGGATTTGATGATCAGAAAGTATGGGAAAGATAATCAATCCTTTTTTCTGAGAACGCACTGGAGGGGCATAAATAAAATCTCCTGTCGTCCAAGCGTTGTTGATCTCGACATAATCTGCGTCACCAAGTCCTTCTGCGACCACTGTTTCCATGTCATAAGTGCGCAGTTTGTGCGTTCCAGCAAACTGCGAAATCAAGCTATTGCAGCCATTGATAAAGACGATGACACATACAAAAATAACGATGAGTCGAAATAACATACCGTTTAGATTTTACTGGGCGAAAATAGCAAAATCACGAGACTTTGACACCTCCTCTCCTATTATTTAGGTTAAACGCATCAAATTCGCTCTAGTCTTGATTGCTCTAAATCCAAAGCATGGAAGTCTACTTTTGGCATCGCCTAAAGCCGGCTGGGCTCTTCATTTTTTGCATTGCCAAAAAAACGAAGCAAAAAACGCTAGAAAAGGCAAACTCCCTCCGGTCAAACAGTGCCTTTTCGG
>JALEHC010000569.1 GCA_022763215.1 Saprospiraceae bacterium | reverse complement strand
TAATATTCGATATCTTCATTGGCCCAGCCATTCAAGTGATGCATGGTATGGTTACCAACAGAATGCCCAGCTGCTTTCACTTGATTGAAAACCTCCGGATGCTTCTTGATGTTGTCGCCAACGCAGAAGAAAGTCGCTTTGGCGTTGTACTGTTCCAGTTGTTCGAGTACCCATGGGGTAACTTCCGGGATAGGTCCGTCATCAAAGGTCAAGAATACACTCTTTTCCTGAGTCGGAATCCGCCAAGTGTAATTTGGGAACAGATTTTGGATGAATTGGGGCGTTTTAACGAGATACATGAGTCTTTGGATTATGTAATGTTCATGGAAAAAATTAACTAAAAAGTACTCCTTTCAGAGCACATGATATATCAAATGATTTTCTCTGTCACACTGTTGTGCAAGAGGAAATATTTTTTTAACTGTGTTTGATAGTTGCTTTTGGTAAGGGTGTCGTGAAAAGTGTTCGTATCAGGTTTGGCAAAAGTTTGCTTTCAGCCTGAATTATTTCTTACATCTTTTAACTTTGTAGTCCTTACTGCCTTTTCGGACTTTGTTTATTATACAAACGAACGCACGAACAACCAAAAATGCTGCCTGGTATTTTGATTTTTTTGGGAATTTTTTAAGGATAACAATTATTTAAAGAAATAAATAAAGAATTAAGTTCAATTACATGGAAAACATTAGAGTAAGATTTGCACCCAGTCCAACGGGAGCCCTCCACATCGGGGGCGTACGAACAGCACTTTACAATTATCTTTTTGCGCGAAAGCATGGCGGCACTTTTATTCTTCGTATCGAGGATACCGACCAAACCCGCTACATAAAAGGTGCTGAGGCCTACATCATCGAAGCCCTGGAATGGTGCGGTTTTACACCCGATGAAGGCCCTGGTTTCGGAGGTGATTATGGCCCTTATCGCCAGTCAGAAAGAAAAGACATGTATGCTGCATTTGCACAACAATTGGTTGATAATGGCAAAGCATACTATGCGTTCGATACTCCTGAAGAACTAGATGCCATCCGCGAAGCGGAAAAAGAAAAAGGCAACCACACTTTCAAATACGATTCTAAAGTCAGAGCAACCCTCAACAATAGTATTCGCCTTTCGGCAAATGAAGTACAAGCTAAGCTGGATGCTGGCGAGCCTTACACCATTCGCCTGAAAGTGCCTGAAAATGAAGAAGTAAAAGTAAATGACTTGATCAGAGGGGAGGTCATATTTCAGAGCAATGAACTCGATGATAAAATTTTGCTTAAAGCGGACGGAATGCCAACCTACCACTTAGCGAATATTGTAGATGATCACGCCATGAAAATTTCGCATGTTATTCGTGGAGAAGAATGGCTGCCGAGTACGGCTCATCACGTACTCCTATACCAAGCATTTGGTTGGGAAAATGAAATGCCTAAATTTGCTCACCTCCCATTGATCTTAAAACCAACTGGCAAAGGAAAACTGAGCAAGCGAGATGGTGCCAAGCTGGGTATTCCGGTTTTTCCACTTTCGTGGGATGGCGGAACGCCAGATGACTCCTTTGTTGGTTTCCGTGAATTTGGCTTTGATCCGGGTGCCGTGCGTAACTTCCTGGCCTTTTTGGGTTGGAACCCAGGCACCGAGCAGGAAATTTTTAGCGAGCAAGAACTCATTGACGCTTTCTCCATCGAAAAAATTGGTAAATCAGGAGCACGATTCGATTGGGATAAAGCACAATGGTTTAATCAACAATACATTATTGCATCAGATAATAAGGCCCTAGTACCAGTCATTCGCAAAGAAATTCAGAAGCATGGCCATGATGCAAGTGATGATTTTCTGGCGGCTTTCGCCGAAATGATGAAAGAAAGAGTGACATTCTACCCTGATTTCTGGGAAAATGCCTACTATTTCTTCGAGCCCGTCAAAGAATATGATCCAAAAACCATTCGCAAGAAATGGAAGCCAGAAAGACGTCCATTGTTTGAGCAATTGCTTGAGCGCTTTGATGCTCTGGAAGATTATACTGGCGAAAATGTAAAAGCTACGGTAGAAGCATTTATGGCAGATAACGAGCTTAAATTTGGTGACGTTTTGCCTATCATGCGAGTGGGCGTATCGGGAACGATGAAAGGCCCCGCTGTGTTTGACATGATGGCACTACTGGGTAAAGAAGAAGTCAATCAGCGTTTGCGCAAAGCATACGATGTAATGGACGAAGCACACGCATCATAAGTTAAAATAGCTGGCTCCTCCGGGGCCAGCTCCCATATATTAAAAACGAATTTATCATGCCTAAGAAAAAACCAAAGAAGGGAAATCCGGAAGTCAATAAAGAGCTGGATGGTTTTAATATCAAAATCAATGAGTTTGGAGAAATCACATCCAACTTTGAAGTTGATAAACTTAATGAGTTTCTCAATGAAAATGTAGAAGACAAAAAACTACGAGAATCAGAGGAAGAAAAAGAAAGTGGAAAGGACGACAAAGCCGAATAAGTCTTCTATTAGCCATAAAAAAATTGCAGAGGCAACACTTTTGCGCTTTTTCAAATCATAAAATTAAGCGAGATACACAAATTATTAATAATTTGCGTATTCATATATTAGAGAACAAAAACCGATTATCCCATGAACTACTATGTGCCGTCCAAAAGTAGGCAAACGCTCTTTGTATGCCCCCTATCTCCCAATTGGTATAAACTGAAGGGTCTATATTCTTAACTAAAACACAGAAAATAGATCGATATATCAGTGGTACTTTCGAACAAATCACTAATAAATCCCTGAAAATAATTACTCCGTCGACACTTCACACGCTATCTGCTTGTGCATTGAATTACTTTATTGATCAAAAGTTTAAGATCATATGAATAATGAATTGTTACGCCTCAAACAATTACTCTACCAAATATCGTTTGCTGGTGTTGCGCTCGTGATGTCTTCCAGTTTTTTACTGGGAACTAGCCACCACCCTAAAGCCGCAAAATACGTTTCTACCTCAAACCATACCGAATTGGTTCCGCCTGTTTTCCTCGATCCAATTCCTGATAACGTCACTATAAGCTGTATAAACGATTTTCCTGCCCCTGTCATCTTGGATGCAGAAGCGGAAGATGGAACCATACTAAATGTCAGCCCGGTAGATAATCCAACTATCGAAAGCATTGATGCCTGTACTGGGGGTACGATTACGCGTACCTGGACAGCCACCTTTAATGGAGAATCATCCATCGCTACGCAAATAATCACAATTGAAGCCGACAATGACCCTCCGGTTTTCAATATTCCAGAAGTACACGATACCATTCTTTGTACCAATTTGGATGCATCCAATGATATCGCTACCTGGATTAATGACCGTAGACTTTCGGTAGCGACCAATGCTTCTGATGCCTGTACAGGCATCGACAATATATTTGACAATGACCCTCAACCGGTCGGAAACCCGTGTAATACAGTGACAATTGTATTCACCATAGTTGATGAGTGTGGTTCTACACTCGAATATCAATCGACATATACTTTGCTCGATACGGTTGCGCCAATACTTAGCCCCGTTCCCGCAGATACGATAGTTGGCTGTGATGCTGTGCCTGCTCCACCTGTTGTAACAGCTACAGATGATTGCTCGCCAGTGACCCCCGTACTCATTGAAGACACTACCTTTTTGGCTTGTAATTATGAATATACGCTTACGCGAACCTGGATAGCCACAGACTCCTGTATGAATGCAGATACAGCTATTCAAATTATTATGGTGATTGATACCGTCGGACCAATGTTAGACGGTGTCGCTGAAAACGACACCTTGATGTTTCATTGTGACGAGCTAATTCCTCCCGTACCACCAGTTACCGTAGCTGATAATTGCTCACCACCAGATTTTGTATTTACTCAGGACACCATCTTTGAAGCCTGCCCACTCAATTATACAATCAATCGCTTTTGGTTTGTGGATGATGGTTGTGGTCGTACCGATATGGCTCGTCAAACAATTATTGTTACAGATACCGTCGGCCCTGAAATTATTGGCGTAGTAGAAGATACCCTCTTTTTTACTTGTGCCGACGCCATACCGCCACCTAACCCAAATATTGTAGTTGATGACAATTGTAGTGTTTCACAATTATTTTTTGCGGAAGACACTACTTTCACAGGCTGTCAATACGAATATACCATCGACCGACTATGGACCACAGATGATGGTTGTGGTCGTACCGATACGGCCAGACAGGTCATTGTGGTTACGGATGATATCGGGCCACAAATTATTGGTGCCCCCGAAAACGATACACTTCGACTCGACTGCATCATCGATATTCCACCACTTCCGATGGCTAGTGTGCAGGATAATTGTGGAAGCCCTGAATTAGTGATTAGTCAAGACACCATATTCGGAGCCTGTCCTCAGGAATTAATGATTTCCCGACTGTGGACAGTCGATGACGGCTGCGGCCGAACAGATACGGCTCGTCAAATAATATTTGTACTGGACACAATTGCCCCCGTTTTGAATGGTGTAGCGGCGATGGAAACGATTACACTCGATTGTAGCGAAATGGTGCCCGCACCGCCCATGGTAACAGCAAATGATAATTGTATTGGTGCGGTGATGGTGGAAATGCAAGCAGACACTATGCTGGATGCAAGCTGCCCAGATAATAAATTTACCATCACACGCACTTTCACTGCTTCGGATGATTGTGGTAACACCGCTGAAGCCATACAAATAATTGAAGTAGATGATAGTCAGGGACCTACTTTTACGGTTCCACCCAATATCACTATTGATTGTACCCAAAACCCGAACGACTTGAACATTACGGGCGACATCATGGATGTTGCCGATAATTGTGATAATAACCCTGTTGTTTCTTTTTCTGACAACATTATTCAAAACGGCGGATGCCCGCAAAGCTATCAGATTCAAAGAAGATGGCGAGTAAGAGATGCCTGTAATAATATCACCGGAAAGATTCAGATCATAACAGTGGTTGATAATCAGCCGCCTGATTTTGTGGTACCTCCTGATGTAACTGTTTCTTGTGGAGAAGAAAATAACTTCGCCATTACAGGTACACCTACCAATATCATGGATAATTGCGACCAAAGTATTCAAGGTACCTTTACTGAAACAGTTGTATTAGGTCCTTGTGTCAATAGTTATACCATTTTCAGAACTTGGTCTGCTACAGATGATTGTGGCAATTTCACTGAAAAGGAACAGGTCATTACGGTCGTTGACAATGAAATTCCAACCCTAACTTCTAATCCTCAAAATTTAACGGTCGAATGTCAATCAGAAGAAGAGCTCGAATTGCTATTCAATGACTGGATTACGACAAGAGGTGGAGCAGATGCATTTGATAATTGTAGTAATGTCAATGCGCTCGACTGGTTTGCTTTTGAAAGCGGAACCACCGATGCAGCAATTCTACCTCCTGCCAATTGCCCCGCTCCTGGTGGCGTATTGCGTGAAAGCTTTGTAGATTTTGTGGTGGTGGATGAATGTGGTAATCAAGCAACGGAAACGGCACGTTTCAGAGTCATCGATACAACTCCACCTATTATTACAGGTTGTCCACAGGATACAACCATTGCAAATACAGCTGGCCTCTGTGAGACATCCTTTACTTTCTTCCCGCCTTCTGTTGAAGAAAACTGTGCTGGTGCCACTACTATCACTGATTTGTTTGATACAGCACCAATCACGGCAACACTTATGCCAGGCGGTACATTAGGCACTACGCCTATTGATCCGGTAACATTTGAGTTTGATTTGAATGCGCTACTTCCATTAAGTGCGGGAGGTGATGCAACATTGACGATTAATCTGCTTCGCGCAGATGCGGAGGGGCCCACAGAATATCTTTTAGTGTATGGTGAAAATGGCAGCTTACTAGGCCAAACTAATCCAACCAATGGACAATGTGGAGATTCTCAGACTTCCTTCACCATTTCTGCTTCGCAAATTAACAACTGGGGGAATGATGGAACCATTACAATTACGGTAGAACCATTTATTCCACCTAATCAATCTGCTGCCTTTGCGGTAAATGCCATTTGTGATCCGGCAGGGGAAATCAACGCTACCTTAAGCGTCGCTAATCGCGATGTTAGTGATTTGCGATTTGAATACGAAATTAATGACGATGGTTTCCAGGATGTCGACCCTATTGATGCTGCTACCATCACCCTTCCAGTAGGTATGCATACCATTACATACCGACTACGTGATTGTGGAGGTAACTTTGCAACTTGTTCGTATCAAGTAAATGTAGTCGATACCGAACCACCCGTGCTGTCTTGTCCAATGGACACCACAGCAATACTTGATTTGGGCGAATGTACCGCATTGATTACTTTGCCACAACCCGAAACGGTCAGCGACAATTGCGGCCTTGATGTTAGCATGGTAGACCTCCAAGCAAGCAATGCAGCAGATAGTCTGATCACCTTCTTTTTTGATCCAAACTTACCGGGTTATCTCGCACAAGATAAAACATTCAATTTCCCACTCGATAATGCGGGTTTATCAGGGGACGTAATCATTATAGTCGATTACCAAGGTGATTTTAATACTCCTGATGCCTTCTTTACTATTAAAGGGGAAAATGACTTTTTCATAGGGGAGACTGTATTAAATGTAGCCGATTGCTCTACGCCTAATCAGCAAATATTCACTGTTCCAGCTAATTTGATTAATCAATGGAGTCAGGACGGTTCTGTCAGTATTTTGGCGGAAGCCAAGGAAATCATAATTCCTGGTGGACAACCTGGCGATGGAGTGAATCCTTGTGATCCCGGACAAGTGAATATGGATGGCGATGACGACGGAAGTAGCTATATCAAAGTAACAATATCCTACAATAATATTCAACCGGACTATTTTGCGACCGGTGTGACCAGTGTGCCATTTACGGAAGTGACAGAAGCAGACCCTTTCCCAGCTATTGAATTTGGCCAAGGTGAAACAGCTGTTTCTTATGTCATTGCTGATATTTACGGCAATGTGGATACCTGTAATTTCACGGTAAATGTACTCGATCAAGAAGCGCCTGTTGCCCTTTGCCAGCCAACAACACTACAAATTAATCCATCGGGCCTTGATGATACTTTTGTAGATGCCGTAGCGATGGATGCCGGTAGTTTTGATAATTGTGGTGGCTTGG
>JALEHC010000568.1 GCA_022763215.1 Saprospiraceae bacterium | reverse complement strand
TGCCTTTCAATTAAGGGTTATGCTATAGTTTTCCGAAAACCGTATGGATTCGTCCATTTACGGCGAGTTATTTACCAAAGAACGAAGATTCACATGTACCGCCTGTGTTGGGCCTATATTTGTAATCGTAATCAGCAATCAAATACAATTGACAGACCAAAACTTAAAAAATCATGGCAGAAAAGATTCTAATTATCGAAGACAGTCAAATGATGCGCGAATTTCTTTCCAACTTATTCAAAAAGAGATTTGAAGTCATCAGCTTTGAAAACGGAAGAGATGCTAAAAAATGGCTAGAACAAGGCAATACACCACAGCTCGTAATCGCCGATCTTCAGATGCCAGAAATGAATGGCTTGGAATTCACACAGTTTTTCAGAGCCAACATTTCCCAAACCATTCCACTGGTTATTCTGACAGGTGATAAAGACAGCAATAACACCATTGCTTGTTTGCAAGCTGGCGCAAATGATTACATACTAAAGCCGTTTAGACCAAAAATTCTAAGCATCAAAATTGAAGGCTTGCTCGGAGCTACCAACGCATAACAGAGGGCCATTCCAAAAGCACTTTACATGAAACAAATTGGGATTTGAATCTTAATTCATTCCCTGCGCAAACAATTATGACATGAAAATTCAAACATCTATTTTTTCTGTGGTCAGTACCATCATGGCTGGTATCATTGGCTTACTCATGAGCCCAGCATTTCTGACCATCGCCCTGCTACTCTGGGCGAAACAAGAAAAAAAACAATTGATTCCTGCAATTACAAGTCGTTAAACAACCTTTTGCGTAGGTATTTATTGCCGCTTGACTTTCCACAACGGAAGGACTTGCCTGAAGTATCTATGCCTGAACTAAAGGAATTCGTTTAAGACCCCACAGTGAATAGTAAAATTTAGCTCACACAAACTGTTACACACTCAAAAGGACATTTCTCTCGAAACGTCAATAAGAATATTAAACATTTAATACAACGAATATCCCGCAAGGACAAAGAGATTTGGCGTAAGCCACAAGAATATTAACGATTGACTTTTGAGAGGTTTATACAGTACCGCAACACTTGTTGGGGGATCGTTGCGGTACCTTTTTCTCAACACTCAATTAAAAGAATTTAAGTTTAGGTCATGATTGTATTTTAGTTATTGTTGGACCGGTAATATTGTTTTACCGGTCTTTTTTTATTATCTTGAAATTGTATCAGTTATCACTGGTTATTCCTGTTTTTTTCCCGCAAACACTCTTTCCAAAAAAAGCATTTTTCACACCAATTTCCCGGCTTCTTTGTCCAATTATCCAATAGTCAGACAAAGCAACCTTTTCCCTCTTAATTTTGGTGTAGAAATACAATTACAAGCTTACAAACAAATTTACGTCATGACTTACATTACAATTGGAGTTTATATACTCTTTGCCTATTTGGCATGGGCTGCTGCTTATCAGTTTACCTTCTCTTTTGCCAGCCTTTTTCCGCACAAGAAAAAGCAAGCCAAGCAAACACTTCAACGAAGATTCGCGGTTCTAATTCCTGGATATAAAGAGGATGCCGTTATCGTATCGGTAGCCAAAGCAGCACTCCAACAATCCTATCCAGCAGCACTTTATGATGTCATCATCATTGCGGATTCTTTTCAAGAAACGACGCTTGCCATGCTGCGCCAACTACCGATCAAAGTAGTGGAAGTCAGCTTTGAAACAAGTACCAAATCAAAAGCACTCAATAAAACATTATCCGTCCTTTCGGATGAATATGATGTCGCACTTATTCTCGATGCAGACAATATAATGGCCAGCGACTTTATAGCCCGAATGAATGACCGCTTCAATGAAGGGGCAATCGCCGTTCAGGGTCGAAGAGTTGCCAAAAACCTTGATACGCCAATGGCGGTACTCGATGCAGCTAGTGAAGATATCAACAACCACATCCTTTGCAAAGGTCATCAAAATCTAGGCTTCTCTGTACGTCTGGCCGGATCAGCCATGGCATTTGACTACGCTACGTTTAAGAATATCATGAAAACAGTAGATGCAGTTGGCGGATTTGACAAAGAATTGGAACTCAAGTTTACACAAGCTGGAATACAACTAGTTTATGATCACGATGCGCATGTATACGATGAGAAAGTACGCAAAGCTAGCCATTTGACGCGGCAGCGTAGCCGCTGGATCGCAGCGCAGTTTCACTACGCCAAACAGTATTTGCCGAAAGGCATAAAAGCATTGCTTACAAAAGGTCAGTTAGACTTTTTCAACAAGTCACTGCAAATGATTTTGCCGCCAAGGCTAATTCTTCCGGTATTGCTTGGACTGGCATTTGTGATTAGCTTGCTAGTTGGAAGTACCACTTTCAGCATCCTATGGGGTAGCGCACTAGCCATCAATGTGCTGAGCTTTCTGCTGGCGACACCAGCGGTCTATTTCAAAAAACACTGGAAAGCAGTGGTATTTGGATTGCCGGTAGCTATGTTCAGTTCGCTTAGTGCCTTAATGAAAGTGGGTAAAGCAAACAAAAAATTTATCCATACCCCACACACTTACGTGGAATTGGAAACCAAGCCTCAAAATGTTGAATAATGTTAGGAGAAGGAATGCCCTGGCACATCATCCTCGTATGTATGCTACTTGGAATTTTGCTGGGAATTAATTCAGGTAAAAAGGACGAACGAAAAGACGGTATCCAAGATACCGAAGAAGACTCCTAAATCTCTCAGTCGATATGAAAATACTATTAGTTTGCAAATCCCTCCCGAATACATTCAAAGGAGGCATCCAAACCCACGTCTGGAAGCTCAGTGAATGGTTGATAAAGCTGGGGAACGAAGTGCACATTCTAGCTGGAGGGAGCTATAAAGCTTCAGAAAAAAAATACATCGACGGTGGTCGTATTATACATGAAGTGCCTTTCTTTCCCGGTCGGAAATTACCCGTAATACCTATTTTTGCTGAAGAATACGCTTTCAATTTGGCTGCCGCCAAATGGTTAAATCGTCATGCAGCCCAATTCGACATCATCCATTTGCAAGGCCGAAGTGGTTATTTATTTGACTGGAGACACCAACATAAAACGCCACTTGTGGTTACACTCCACGGCTTGATAGACGTAGAATATGCGCAGTCCAATAAGAAGTCTTCGACTATGCTCGATCGCAGTATCCATCAAAAGCGTACGAAGCAGTTTGAAGCTAAACAGTTTCAACGAGCAGACGCCCTCATTTGCGTAAGCAACGAGATGCAACGACTGGCTCAGAGACAATATCCGCAACACAGCGAAAAAATGCACATCATTTATAATGGTATTGATGCGCCAAACTTTGCACCAGAACCATGGCAAGAAAATTCTAATATTTTACTTTTTGTCGGTCGACTCAGCAGTATTAAAGGGATTTTCCCTTTGGTTCAGGCAATGAAAAATGTCCGTTCAGATATCGAATTGGTACTTGTAGGAGATGGGCCTGATCGAGAGAGCCTGGAGCAAGAAATTCGGAAATTAGGCATTCAAGATCGAATTCGATTTACAGGCTCGCTCCATTCGGAGGAAGTTTATGCTTGGATTCAGAAAAGTTATACCCTCATTTTGCCATCTTTTTACGAAACGCAGGGTATTGTTTTGATGGAAGCCAATATTTGCGGACGTCCTGTATTGGCCTCCAATATTCACGGGATCGATGAAGTCGTAGAATCGGGCAAAAATGGTTTATTATTCGAAAAAGGAAACCCCGATTCAATAGCCAAAAGTATCAATTGGTTGTTTGATCATCCAGCGGAAGCAGAGCGTATGGGCAACTTTGGTGCCACCTACATCCTTGAAAAATTTGCCTGGGAGCAGATTGCATATGACACGATCGAACTATACGAGGAGTTGGCATCTACGCCTCTAAAAACACCAGCCTTATGAGTAACAACGGATGGTTAAAAGCTGGGAGTTATTCTTTGCTGGCCAATATCGCGCAGTTAGGTTTCAACTTTCTGGCCTTTTTATTTTTGGTTAGAATACTTTCACAAGATGACTTTGGTATTTGGGTACTTTTTCTCACTCTTACTTCCTTTGCGGAAATGACCAGGATGGGGTTCGTGCAAAATGGTTTTGTCAAGTTTTATAACGAATCCGATGAGCCACAAAGAGCCCGCTTACTGACGGCTGCTTTTGTTCTCAGCATACTCATTGGAGTAGCTGGCGCACTTGTTTTGTGGGGGCTAAGCTTTTTCTTGGAATCACTTTGGTCTGCACCGATACTAACTGAGCTCATGCCTTTGTATTTGCTTTATGCTCTTTTATTTGGTAGCCTGAAATTAACCGAATTTGTGCAAATTGCCAGACAGGACTTTCGCGGCGTATTTTGGGCCAATGTATTATATGGTCTTTTTTGGTTGATAGGCATATTAGCATGCTGGTATGTATTGCCTCAGCTTTCGCTAAATACCCTGGTACTTTTACAATGCGGTGCTGCCTTAATTGCACTGCTTTTTATCTTGGTTTATCAGCGCCACTATTTCCATGCTGGATCTTTTGATCCTACCCCATTTTGGAAACTATTTCACTTTGGCAAATATGTTTTTGGCACCAATTTTAGTTCCATGCTATTCAACCGCATGGATGTGATGATGCTTGGGGCATTCATCAATCCGGTTGCAGTGTCTTTATACAATGTTGCTTCGCGCGTCAATAATTACATGGAAGTACCGATGAACAGTCTGGCACAAGTCATCTATCCACGTATTGCCGAGAAGCAGGCAGAGAGCATGGCAGCGGTCGGAAAACTCTATGAAAAATCCATTGCTTTATTATTGTTGGTTACTATTCCAGCATCTATTTTTGTATTTTTTCTGGCAGAGCCGGTCATTCTCCTCCTTGCGGGAAATGAATATCTGGAAGCTAAGCTGGTACTACAAATTTTGGTCATCGCAGGTTTGATCAAACCCTGGGGCCGACTCTTCGGAATTACCCTGGATGCCATTGGGCGACCACAGCTTAATTTTCGCATGCTCTTGTTGAGCTTGGTTATCAATGTGGTGCTCAATGCAACCCTAATCCCACTTATGGGGCTAGAGGGCGCTGCTATAGCTACGCTACTGGCAATTTGGATCAGTATTATACTGGGGCAATATTTGTTATCCCGAACTTTGGTCATTAATCATTTGAATATTTTCAAACTGATGTGGGAATACCTCAAAACGGGAACCTCTACCATCAAAGGAAAACTTAACCTCAAATCAGAATAAAGTGAAAGAAAAGCCGCTGGTTTCTATTATCACCATCAATTTTCGACAAGCCGAAGTCACTTGTGCTCTGCTTGATTCTATCAACGATCACGATTATCCTAATTTGGAAGTCATCGTTGTTGATAATGGTTCGCTAAAGGATGAGACAGCGACTTTTAGGTCACATTTCACGGAAGTGAAAGTCATCGTAAGTCAAGAAAACCGAGGGTTTGCAGGCGGAAACAATCTGGGGATAGCAGCAGCTACAGGCGACTATTTATTTTTTGTAAATAATGATACTGAATTTCCGGCTGGGCTTGTACAGACTTGTATTGATAGCTTTGATGAAGCTCATATCGGAGTAGTTGCGCCCAAAATTCGGTATTTCGATCATCCAGATACGATACAGTATGCCGGTTTCACGGAAGTGAACCCACTCACTGCCCGTAATCAAACTATCGGAAAAAACGAAAAAGACCAAGGACAACACGATGAGAGTGCTATGATGCCTTATGCACACGGTGCAGCCATGATGGTGAAAAGATCTGTTGTAGAACAAGCCGGTATGATGCCGGAAGATTATTTTTTGTATTATGAAGAGCTTGACTGGTGTGTACAAATTCGCAAGGCAGGCTTCAAAATAAAATACGAGCCTAAGGCCGTTATTCTTCACAAAGAGTCTATGTCGGTCGGTAAAATGAGTACCCTGAAAACCTACTACCAAACTCGTAACCGAATTCTCTTCATGCGACGTACAGCAAGTGCTGGGCATTTGACGCTATTTACGCTTTTCTTTACATTTGTTACCTTACCTAGGTGGATCATTACTTATTCGCTAAAAGGGGAATGGTCGCATTTGCAAGCGTTTATGCGGGCTATTTTGTGGAATTTAGGTATTGGTAAGCCCGCCTATTAGGGCATTAGGTAATTCTTACTGGCATAATTGCCAAATTATTCCTATTTTTATCTCACTTAATGCTTTCACATTACACACTTACCCAAAGGTGCATAGTTTCTTATAACACCCAATGTAATTTATACCTGAACTACCACTACCTCCAATAACAGGTTATTACAATTGGTGTCTTTCAGGTTTATTCCGTCTAAAAATAAATCCAACCTGAAAGTTAAACGACAGCACCACCTAAAATTGGACTAATAATTTTTCAAGGCCAAAGAATAGAATATCAACAAACTGTTGCGCATTCATGCTTCTGAGCATGCTATTCTTTCTAATCTAGACACAACATGAAAGGTATCGTTTTTACCGAACTAATGGAGATGGTAGAACAAACCTTCGGCTATGAAGTCGCAGACGAACTAGTTGAAGAAAACCAACTCCCCTCTGGTGGTGCTTACACTTCCGTAGGTACTTACCAATTCGAAGAAATGGTAATACTACTTCAGTCATTAAGTCAAAAAACGGAAACACCTATCCCTGACCTAATGCATGCTTTTGGGAAATATATTTTTCAGACATTCAAAAAGAATTACCCTGTATTTTTAAATGCGGCTGATAGCTCTTTTGACTTCCTAGAAAGCATCGAAAAGTACATCCATGTAGAGGTAAGAAAACTCTATCCGGATGCTGAATTACCCACATTCAAAACAAACCGAATTAGTCCCAATCAATTGGAAATGTACTATTTCTCTGAACGAAAAATGGGACCTTTTGCGAAAGGGCTCATCGAAAGCAGCCTCGAACATTATGGTGACCAGGGCGACGTTCAGATGTCTAAAATTGATGAACAAGGCAAAGAAGTAAAATTTATAATAAACAGAGCTTGAGCATTTTTTCATTCACTTATTGGTAGAGAAACAAATTTACACAAAGGCCCTGCTCTCAGGGTTTACCAAAATCATGACCATGAATGCCAAGCAAAATAATGCCAATCTTGGAATGGAAAAGAAGTTAGCCGCATTACAACGACGATTGGAGCGAGAACGGCAGGCTCGTAAACAAGCCGAATCAATCCTCGAGGAAAAAGCATTGGAGTTGTATCGGACCAACGAAGAATTAAGGCATCTCAACGAAAATCTTGAGCGGCAGGTACAAGCCAGATCCAAAGCCCTGATGGATAGTGAATTGCGCTACAAGCGTATCATCGAAAGCATGGAACTGGGCCTGATGGAAGTCGATAATGATGGTATTATTATTCGGGCTTACGACTGGTTTTGTGATATGACCGGATATACCTCCGAAGAGCTCGTGGGCCAAAAAGCCAATGAAGTCTTTATAGCTGAAGACCAACTCTCCACGATTCAATTTCAAGACGAAAATAGAAAAAGGGGGCAGGCGGGCGTTTATGAACTCCAAATCAAGAAAAAAGACGGGACGCCAATCTGGGTACTTATTAGTGGAGCCCCACTCTATGATGCTGACAATAATATCATCGGCTCAGTAGGTGTTCACTATGATATTACCGCCCAGAAAAATCTGCAAAACGAACTTATTAAGGCTCGCCAAATTGCAGAACAAGCCCAACAGGCGGAGAAGCAATTTCTTGCAAATATGAGTCACGAGATTCGTACGCCGCTTAATGCCGTAATTGGGATGACCCACCTATTGTTTGACACCAAATTGAGCCCCAAACAAAAAGAATTTCTTTCGATTCTCAAAAGTTCTGCCGATCTGCTAAAAGGATTGATTAATGATATCTTGGATTTCTCCAAAATTGAATCCGGCCAGATGGAAGTCGCTCCGCGTGAGTTCGACTTGATCGGTTTGCTCAAATCACTTGAAAAAACGTTCCAACTAAAAGTCGAAAAGAAAGCGGTAGAGGTCGAAACGCAAATCGATCCACGCATCCAGAATATGTTTGTTGGAGATGATCTGATGCTCAATCAGATTTTGTTTAACCTTGTGGGAAATGCGATCAAGTTCACCAATGATGGTTCAGTCGGAGTCCGTGTCAAAGTGCTAAAAGAAGAAAACGATGACCGCCTGCTCCAATTTGAAGTATTTGATACCGGTATTGGTATTCCAGCAGAAAAATTAAAGGTCATTTTCGAAGATTTCAAACAAGTTAGCAAAGAAATCAAACTCAAATATGGTGGTACGGGGCTTGGATTAGCCATTACTCGTCGCCTCATCGAAATGCAGGGGGGGACTATCTGGGTAGAAAGTGAAATTAATCAGGGCACGACATTCTCTTTCACTATTCCTTACAAAGATGCCGGCCGTGCGGCCATTATCAAAAATGATAAACTTCCTGACCAATTGACCTTCAGCCCGAAAGCTTGCAAGGTTTTGGTTGCTGAAGACAATATGATGAACCGCAAGTACATCGGTACACTGCTCAAAAAATGGGAAATTAAGCCAGAAATGGCACACGATGGGCAAGAAGCTATCGAATTAGCCAAGAAACAACCCTTCGATATCATCTTTATGGATATCCAAATGCCGGAAGTCGATGGCTATGAAGCTACCATTGCAATTAGAAATACACAAAACATTAATCAAAATACGCCAATTATAGCACTCACAGCTTCCGCCCTTACCCGAGAAAAAGATAAAGCGTTCTCGTTGGGCATGAACGATTTTTTACCCAAACCGTTTGCGCCTATAGAATTATTACGATGTCTTAACACTCACCTCAGCCAGAACAATGAAAAAGAAACAAATTGTACTGAAACGCAACAAAATAATATGGAAGAGGTATTTACTTTTAATCCCAAATTAGATATTGACTATCTCAACGATTGCTATGAAGGCGATCTGGAATATGCAAGTGATATGTTCAATATCTTTCTCGATTTTACCTTGCCAGAAATCGAGGAACTTGAAAAAACCATAGCGACCAAGGATCACGATAGTATCCGAAAAGCAGCACACAAGATGAAACCTGCTTTTGCTATGGTAGGCCTAACCCACATCACAGACAATATGGCCAATATCGAACAAATGGCGAAAGAATCAGCTGATATTAGCAGCATTGAGCACATTTTTAAGGAAACTAAAAAAGAATTGAATATTTTCGTTCCTATTCTCCAACACGAGCTGGAAAAAATGAAGCGTTTTATTGAAAATTAAAATATTGAAAAGATGATGCTCAGATGCATGTCTGTTGATGATGACCTGATGTCGAGAAAAACAATCGAAAACCATGCCTCCAAAACGAAAGGAATCGACTTGGTACATCAGTGTGAAAGTGCAGAAGAAGGTCTGAAAATTCTTGAAAAAGACCCTAATGTTGACCTTATATTCCTCGATATCGAAATGCCGGGTTTGAGTGGCCTCGAATTTCTGGAAAAAGTCAAATACATGCCCTTGGTCATTGTCACGACTTCCAAAACAGAATACGCGTTTGATGCATTTAACTACGAAGCCATCGACTATCTCAAAAAGCCGATTCGCCTCGAAGATTTTCAAAAGGGTGCACAAAAAGCTATTGAAAAACAATCGCAGATTTCTGCTTATCGCGATGAAGCTAATGCTGTTTTCATCAAATATGAAGGCCGATTTGTCCGCGTTCCCTATGAAGATATTCTCTACTTTGAAAATGTTGGCGACTACGTAAAAGTTAAAACCGAAAGCAGTACACTCGTCATTCATAGTACACTCAAGAGTATTGACGAACGCCTAAAAGATGGCCGTTTCCTCAAAGTTCATCGTTCATATATTGTAAATCTCGACAAGATTGTGGATATCGAAGAAAATACAATGGTCATCAATAAAAAGGTAATTCCAATCAGCCGAGCCAATAAACCGGTCTTGATGGGGCGACTCAATTTTTTGTAAGCCCCTTTAATCTGCCAATTGGGGTATATTTCGCGAAAGCGAAAGAAAAAAGCGGTGAAAACCAACTCGTTCTGTACCCCAAGCACTCAAACTTCACGACAACTCCACTAGAAAAGTTGATGTATTTAGCATAGCTTTGCAGAAAATCGATAGCGCCTCCCAATGAATGAATTCTCACACACAGAGGAAAATTATCTGAAAGCCATTTATAAAATTTGCGAACGCAAAGGTAAGGCTGCAAGTACAAATGCCATCTCTAATGCCATGCAGACGAGTGCGGCCTCTGTAACGGATATGTTGAAGCGTTTGTCTGAAAAAGAGCTGATCCACTACGAACGCTATAAAGGTGTGACGCTTGCAGAGGCTGGCAACAAGATTGCAACCACGCTTATCCGAAAACATCGACTATGGGAAGTATTTTTGGTCGAAAAACTCGAATTCTCCTGGGATGAAGTGCATGAAGTAGCAGAACAACTTGAGCACATTCGTTCTCCCAAACTTGTCGAAGAATTGGAACGATACTTGGGTTACCCCAAATTTGATCCGCATGGTGATCCTATCCCTGACGCAGAAGGCCGGTTTACCTACCGAAAACAAACCTTACTTGCGGATATGGAACTTGATACGGAGGG
>JALEHC010000567.1 GCA_022763215.1 Saprospiraceae bacterium | reverse complement strand
CACCTTCTACCCACATTGGGCGCTTTTTAGCATTAGCGATCAGACGGGCCGCGTGAGCAATCGTCTTGGCATACTTGGTAACGTATTCATAGTCAAGCGTATCTGGATTATCGGTTACCTGGTGGTAATATTTACCAATTTGCTCATCAAAAGTAGTCATACCCGGCGCTAGGTTTACGCATGGAATGCCTTTCTTCGCAAATGATACATTATCAGAACGGTCAAACAGGTTTTGTTCCGGAGCTGGATTTTGAATGACGCCCAAACCGAATGCTTTTGCAGCAGCTTCTACTTGCTCATCTGTGCCGGTACGGCCATAACCAATCGAAGAAATACTGCCTGTATCGTTATAACCTGCACCATCTGTGTTTAGGTTGAAAACTACTTTATCGTGAGGAATTAGCGGGTTTTCAGCATAATAATCGCTACCCAACAAGCCTAGCTCTTCGCCTGTAACGGCCAATACAATAACAGAACGCTTTGGCTTTTTCATGGCTAGTGATTTGGCTGCAGCCAAAACCGCAGCAGTACCCATCGCATTGTCGCGTGCACCATTGAAAATACTGTCTTGCGGAGTGTACGGGCCACCGCCCTGTGCACCAACGCCTACGTGGTCGTAGTGAGCTGTCAGCAAAATGTATTCTTCGCTAAGTGCCGGATCACTGCCCTTGAGCACTCCGATAACATTCTGAGAAGCAACAGACGAACGTGCCGTACCAGAGCTACTCAATTGGCCCATTACTTTGGCACCTCCTTTTATTTCTTCCACCATCGGATTGATGTCTGCATTCATCCAGCCATAAGCTAATTTTCCGGAAGCATCGCCTTCTTCCTCTGATTTTACGCGCAAGCGTTCACCACTGAAGTAGCGTTTAAAAAATGGCCAAGGAAATTGAAGTTTATAAATTTCCATCAATCCTATGGCTCCTTTTTCAGCAGCTAGCTGACGCTTCGTTTTCATGGCCTGAAATACAGAAAGCGGATCTTGTGAATCAGGACGACCTGGAAGTACGATTACGATTTTGCCTTCTACATCCAAGTTTTTGTAATCGTCAATGCCTGTGGCTTCATCTACCCAGCCATGATTGGCAAATACGACTTCCCCTTCCACTTTGGTTGCATCGCCTGACAGAAATAAATAATCATCACCATAAGTGAAGGTTTTGTCTCCCAAAGTTAAGCTACCATCTTGTGGCGGTGTAACCGATTCAAAGGGGATAGGCTGATAGTAAGAATCAAGCCCTGGTGCATGGCCATAACCATAATTGCGCAGTTTTTCAGCGATGTAACGCGCAGCAACATTATTACCAGTGCTACCGGTACGACGGCCTTGCAACTCATCGGAAGCCAGGAAACGTACGTGAGATTCGATTTCGGCCTGTGTTAGTTTTTGCTCAGGCAAATCCTGTGCCACCAGCAGTTGGGCACTTACTAAAAAACAAATAGCTAAGAAAATTTTTTGCATAACTAATTACTTAAGTTTAAAAACTTTCAACCAATAACTGCCCAATTTCAGGGTCGGTCATTAGTTGTTGTAAGCTGGGCTGCTCACTGTTGATCAATTCGCGTACCATTTGCAGACGCAGATCATTGGGGAGTAGCTCCAATTTTAAAAATTGTATTAAACGATTGATTTCTTTTTTATCGAGAGCCTGGGCGTGTTGCAGGCAATAATTGACTAATCGGGTACAAATAGTGGACAATAGGTCGAGCCTCAAATTCTTTTGGCGGACTGTTTTTTCCATCTTTCGCTGAACCTCTTGTTCAAAGTTTTTGGCTTCCAAGATTTCTGCTGGGCTAAGCAGTTGTGTTAGTCCTTGCTGTACAAAGGCAATAAACGCAGCTACCGTCTCCGGATCAAGACAGGCATCACCCAATAATTTGACCAACTCCAGATCGGAAGATAAATCTTCCAAATCTTCAATAGCTCTGAAAAACTGTACCAAGCTTCGGGCAGTCGTTCGTTGTCCACTCACCAATTCGGGGTAAGTTAGTACAAAATGAATGCCACGTTCATCAATTTGATGTGCTTCTGCCCATTTGGCCCATGCTTGCACGTCAAACCGTAGTGTCAGGTGCATCATTCGAGTTAGCATGGCGTCGTCCATCGGCGTTACAGAATAGTCGCCTCCATCTGGATTGGCTGTTAATATAATTTGCCACTGAGGCGGTAGTTGCCAACTAACAAGCTCATAATTTTGCAGCAGCTGCATAATACCTCGGAGGATACGATCATCTGCCCGATTGACATCATCAATGAGTAAAATACCGGGACCTTCGGTGGTCGGTACCCAATCTGGTGCTCTGAAAACCGTTTGGTTGCCATGAATTTCGGGCATTCCGATCAGGTCACCCATTTCTTCAAATTGTGCCGGAGCAATGTATTGAAACTGGAAGTCATTGCGATGTGCAATGGTCTGTACGATTTCTGTTTTGCCGATGCCATGACGGCCCCAAATACAGAGTGGCGTTTTGGGCGCATTTTTCTGTTCTGCTTTGAGGTTAGTACGAATAAGGTGTTCGGCGAAGCGGATAAGTTCTCCGGCGTCGACCTGTGTACCATAAAATATGTAGTTTGGTGTACTCATCTTAAGCAGTCAGTTTGAGTTTTCGGCCGGGCAATTGTTGCCATGCGGCCAGTTGTTCATGTATTCCGGCTTCATCAATCGCCCAGATAATAGGGATATTGGAAGAGAAATTCGGGCTTGGCCCATAGCCGTCTGTAAAATAAACCAATAAATCCGCATTTTGCTCATGAGCCCATTCGATGGCCGGATCAAAAGAAGTGCCGCCACGACCTTGTACCCATTGTGGTATTTGTCCTCGATAGGTAAAATGGCGTTGAATTTGTTGATCACTTTCGACGATAATAATTTCGTGACCTGTTTTCCAGAGGGCATGGATTTCTCCAAAAAATGCCTGAAAGGCGCGTTGAGTCAAACTTCCAGAGGTATCAATAGCTACGATTACTTTTGACTTTCGTCGAATGCGTATTCCCGGAACGGTACCATAACGTTTGGAAGGTCTTCTGATTGTACTCTTTACCTGCGTTTTGCTGCTGCTATTGGCATAAAGTCGCAGCAAGCGGCGCCAGTTGATGCCTGGGTTTTTGGCTGGAGCCAAATGCAAAATGGCAGCTACGATGGTGTCTCCGTAGCGTTCTTTTTCTTGTTCACTGATCTGTTGGGCCAATTGATGCATCAGGCGCTTGAGATTGATGGTTGCAACTTCCCGTTCAGGCGAACTTAGTTCGTCCGGTTTCGGCCAATTTTGATGTTGAGTCGGAATTGGATTTTCCGCGGAAGCGGCCAAAAGTGCCTCGTAATAGTATTCGACAGTTTGATGAGGAAGTAGATCTAGTTCAGGAAAGTCACTGAGTTGGACGTAAGTGTTTTCCCCGGATTGATCTGGTAAAGTATAAGATCCGATGTATTGATTGACGACCAAGTCAGCTGCCAGGTCGAAGTAATTAGGCTTTGAGAAAGACATTTTCCGCAAGGGATGAAGAAAAAGCAGATGTAAAAGTTCGTGCTTCAGGACACCTATTTGCGTAAGCGGATCAGCAATTTGCTGCCAGAAAGCCGGATTTATTTGAAGTACGAAAGTATAGTCTTCCTGAATAGCCCAGCCGATTGTTGGTATTTGATCATCTACCTGCCGCGGCAAACCACTCAAGAGATGTGCAAAGAAGGGCTCTTCAAGCAAAAGCTGAATGCCTGCTTTGGTGATTTGTTGAAGTGTTTTATCTGCGTTAGGTAGCATAAAATGGACGGTATGAAAATATCTGTTCTGAATGGAGTGGAAAGATACGCCATTATAAACAAATCGAAGAACAGGCTGTTGCTGATGAAAATGTTTTTCGATTATGAGTCAAAATTTGACTACCAAAGCCTTACAAGTTCATGCCTTATTGGTACGCTATTATGAGGGGCCTTTTCAGCACCCGGACGATAACGACCCGCTGGATGAGCTGATCGGTACTTTGCTTTCGCATCGAACCCGCAATGAAAACACGGCAGAAGCGTTTGAAGCCCTGCAAGATAAGTACGAAGATTGGGAAGCGGTACGGACTGCTGATACGGAAGAATTGGTGCAAACGATTTATTCGGTTACCTACCCGGGGCAAAAAGCAAGGCGAATACAGCAAGCTTTGGACATCATCAAATCGGAAAATGGAGGATCACTGAACTTGGATTTCCTCAAAACAATGGCAGCTGGAGAAGCCCGAAAGTGGTTGGAACAAATTCCTGGTGTTGGTGCAAAAACGAGTGCCGCTGTTTTGAATTTCAGTAGCTTACAAGTGCCAGCATTGGTCGTAGATACCCATCATTTACGAGTAGCCAAACGACTGGGCTGGGTACCAGAAAATGCAGGCATTGCCAAAGCCAGAAAAATATTGGAAGCCGCTTTACCAGACGACTGGGATGCGCAGGAAGTTTATGATCATCACGAAGCAATTATGTACCACGGTCAACGGTGTTGTTATCCTAAAAATCCGGAATGTGGCCGTTGTCCGATTATCGATCACTGTGCTTTTTTTGATGTGTGATGGATTGATATTTTGATGTGGTGATATTATGATGTTTTGATGTGTGATGTGGTGATGTATGATATGTGATTGATCAACCGATCATACATCATAATATCATACATCAAACATCGTACATCAAACATCATACATAAATACTTATTCCTCCAGAATTTCCTTCAGATTGGCGGGTGAGTAGTTGATCGACTTGAGTGTTTTGTGATCGCCTTGTCGGTAAACCAGCCAAATATTGCCTTCCTGTTTGATATAGCTGTCGAATCCTTTGGTTTGTTTGTAGTGTTGAGCAGTAGCTTCGGCTTCTTCTAGTGATTTGCAGGTTTTACTCATGTTGGAGCGTTGTACTTCATCAAACAAAGCCTTGAACTTGTCGCCTAGTCCGAATTCGAGAACTGCGCCAGCGAGGACGTACTGTATATCGCAGAGGGCATCCGCAATTTCGGTGATATCTTTATCTTGGATAGCCTCTTTGAGTTCGTTGACTTCTTCCTGAAGTAGGTTGACGCGGAGTTCGCAGCGTTCGGGAGCTGGAATTTGAGGCGTGGGAAGAATGGGGTGTTTGAACGTTTTGTGAAATTCGGCGACTTGATTCAGTGCGTCTAGTTTCTCCATTTTTTCCGCAATGATAAATAAAAATCGGAACAAAAAGGAAGGGGAGGAGTTGTAGAACCATCAAAATAAATGAATTGGCTATATCTAAATTCAGGAATTAAATCTACTTTTGCCGAGTGGAAATAGTTTGAACATTTTTTTAGTCTAAAAACAAAAAAAGATTGAAGCTACCATTATTCTTTATTCTAGTTCATTGTTTTATTGTCATCGGTTGTAATATGGAAAAACCTGTCGAAAATAGCTCCGCTTCACAGGAAATACCTAAAGAAGACGCCTTGCCCAAAATTCAGGTACTCAATTTTGGTACTTTTCACATGGGATTTACTACTGATGCTAACAAAACCGAATTTGATGAACACGATAAAGAAAATCAGCGAGAAGTGCATGCCGTAGCACAGCAATTAGCTGCATTCAAGCCTACCGTTATCATTGTAGAACACTTGCCAGAAAAGGATGAAGAAACCCAGGCTCAATATCAGGCCTACTTGGACGATCCCGATATGTTTATTGAAAATCCATCCGAAGTGGAGTTGTTGGCATTTGAGTTAGGGCGGTTGAGCGGAACAAAGCGTATTTATGGCATCGATCACAAAATGAACTACAATTACAATATCGGCAATGAAATGGATAATGAAATTGATGCGGATTGGTATGAGCGATACGATGAAAACCCATTGCAATTTTATCCGGAGGTTAATGTAGATGAAGATACCCTGAGCTTGCTGGAAAAGCTAAAGTTATCCAACCACGATCAGTTTTTAGATTTTCTCATAACTGTTAATGCAGATATACTTACTCATGTTGGAAGTGAAGGTGGATTTGAAGGAGCAGACGAAGCAGCCCGATATTACCAACGCAATTTGAGAATGTATTCCAATCTAAACCGAATTGACTTGAGCCCCGAGGATAGAGTATTTATATTAATGGGAGCCAGTCATACGGCATTTTTCAGAGATTTTATGAGTAGAAGCCATAAATACAAAATGGTAAATACCTTTGAATATCTAAAATAAGGATTTGGTGGTAATGCAGCGTGTGTCATATTTGCCGAAAGGCGTGAAGACAGAGCCAGAAAAGCTGCAAAAAAATTGCTACAAACGCAAAGAAAATAGCCGATCAGGCTTTAATTATTGTTTATTCATTTTGTTAAAGTTAGCCCGTGAAAAACAGATACTTCGATCTTATTGATCAAACATTTTATTTTCCGCAGGAAGGATTTGACATTGAGGATGGATACTTGGTATTCAATGGAGTACCCCTCAATTATTTGATAAACAAATATGGTACGCCTATTAAGCTGACCTACCTTCCTAAGATTGGTACGCAAGTCAAGAAGGTTCGGAATTTATTTACACGAGCCATGAAAGCAATTGGGTACCGAGGAAAATATCACTATTGTTATTGTACCAAAAGTTGTCATTTTAGCTATGTGCTAAATGAAGTTTTGCGTCATAATGTCGAGATCGAAACCTCTTCGGCCTTTGATATTGACCTGATTCGAAAACTGCATGAAAAAGGTAAGGTCAACAAAGATAAAATCATTATTTGCAATGGTTTTAAGCCAACGCGCTATCTGGAAAAGATCGTGGGGCTGATCAATGATGGATGGGAGAATGTTATTCCGGTTTGTGACAATATGGAGGAAATCGAGTATTACGAGCAACATATAGAAGGCAAATGTAAGATTGGCATTCGGATGGCTACAGAAGAAGAACCGAACTTTGAGTTTTATACTTCCAGATTAGGGATTCGCTACAAAGATATCATGCCTTTCTTTAATGAAAAAATTAAAGACAACCCGAAATTTGAGCTGAAATTATTGCATTTCTTCGTCGATACAGGTATCAAAGACACACTATACTATTGGGGAGAGCTGAAAAAAGCGATCAAGCTTTATTGTGAAATGAAAAAGCACGCCGATCACTTGAATGGTCTGAATATTGGTGGTGGAATGCCTATTCGCAACTCACTTGGTTTTGAATTTGATTACAAATACATGATCAAGGAAATTGTAAGCTTGATTTCGCAGGCTTGTGAAGAAGACGAGGTACCCGAACCTAATATCTATACGGAGTTTGGGAAGTATACCGTGGGCGAGAGCGGTGCGACCATCTTTTCGGTGCTTGCGCAAAAACGACAAAATGATGCCGAAACCTGGTACATGATCGATAATTCGCTGATGACTACGCTGCCAGATACCTGGGGGATAGGAGAGCGGTTTATATTGTTGCCGATCAATAAATGGAATAATGAATACCGGAGAGTGAATATTGGCGGATTGAGCTGTGATAACTCTGATTACTATAACTCAGAAGTACACGAAAGTCAGGTATATCTGCCTTCTTACCCAGTTGATGATGCGGAGCCTCTGTATTTGGGCTTTTTTCATACAGGCGCCTATCAAGATGCGCTGAGTGGGTATGGCGGCATTAAGCATTGTCTGATTCCATCACCCAAGCATATTATTGTATACCGCAACAAACAAGGAAACTTGGTAGACATTATGTACCAAGAAGAGCAGACCGCTGATAATATGTTGGACATCCTCGGATACTGATCGCTTAGTCTTAATGGAAAATTAATGCAGAAGCATCAGTAAAATTGCAGGTTTTTTGGCTATTTTTGGAAGCAACAGACTCCAAAAACATGTCAATTTTTCAACGCATTTTAGCCTGGATTCGCGGTCTTAGCGATACAAAAGCCCCTGACTTGGGAACAGACAAACCAAGTTCTGACCGTATTGATCCAAAACAAAACGAAACGACAAAAACACCCATTATGCTGAATACGATTACTTTATCTTCAGATATGGAAACCCTTTACCTGGTTGATAATAACCGGGCCATTGAATTTCCGCTTAATGTAAAAGAGGGTACATTGATTGGTACTCTAAATGGTCAGATTACTGTAGTTTCTGCAATTAATCCACCTAAAGAGGAGAATGATCCGATTGGTACTGGTGACAATTTCAGTTCACCCGCAGGTAATTTGGCGAAAGCCAAAGGAGGTGTACTGAACCCTAAAAATGTGGTAGTATCCGCTAAAAAAGGGCAGTGGACTGCTTTCTTCAACGGCAAGCTACGCATTTTATGCCTGATTGGGTTCGGAGATATCGATGTGAGTATTGCAGATACGGACAAACTAGAGCCACAGTTTTTTGTATTTGACCTTGGCAATAAAGTGGTCAATGTCAGGAAGCGTGAAAATGCGATTGTATTCACGACAATTGATCGGGATTAAAATAAAATAAGCCGGACCGGAATTTTTCTTGGTTCGGCTTTATATATTGCTGCTTTCCACTTGTTGTTCCAACTGGATTGCCTGTAGAATGGTTATCTTTTCTGTTTTGCTTTTCAGCCAATGCATAATCAATTCATCCAAGCCATAAGTTCCTTTTCTGATTTCGGGGCTGGTATTTTCCTGGAGTGCCTCAAAATTACTATTCATTTCGGAAAGAATAGTTTTCTCTTCATTTAGGCTCGCATGATGTAATTTTTTGATGTAATCAAAGATAGTTTTTTCAAAAATACCAGCTTTGCCTTCAAAGCGTTTGGCCAGATTGCGTTGCACTAATCTAATTGCCTGATCAATTTGGTCTAGATCATCGAGTTCATACACGGCAATCAGGTACAAAATGTGCATAGCCCTTTGTACGTCAAGTCGATTTTCCTTGTGTTTGGTTTTGATGACTCGATTAGCCCATTTGATGGTCTCTTCAAAATCTTGTAAGATAAAAGCCAAGATGGCTACATTGGCAATAAGTGGCAGATTGTGATCAATAGAGATTTTGTAGGTTTCGAGGCCATTTTCGATTTCCTGTATGAGTTCTTTTGCACCTTCGGAGCGACCAGAATTCATGTAATAGACCAATTTGTACAAGGAAAGCCGTTTGAATACGGTGCGTTGGTCGTGTTGATGGAGTGGGGGGGCTGCTTCAATTTGCTGGATGAGTTCTGGAAAGAGTTCATATTTTTTTTGGCGTAAGCAAATGAAAAGCAGGTTAGAGATATCGACGATATATTTAAAAAATTCTTCGTCTTTTAGTTTTGGATTTTGATCCCACCAATCGAGTACTTTTGAGTAATACTCGAAGACCTTATCATATTCGCGTTGTAATTGGTGATACAGGGCGGCACTCTGAAAGTACTTTCGAGAAGCCTGAGCTGTGGCTGGCAATCCTTCCTTTTCGGTAAATAAATGCTGAAAGTTATCGATGAGTGTCTCTTTCTTTTCCGGGTCGTGCCCATCCGGGTTTTTGACCACTTCTTTGAGCAGAGTATCGTATGCATCCTGGTATTTGAATTCCTGTCGAATAGCGATTAGGCTCTGTTCATTTTCATGAATGAGTTGTTCCAGTTGTTTTTCATAGCCAGAACGCCGGAGATTCCAGACGAGTAGTCGCTCTTTTTTATTGATTTCGAGTAACTCGAGTTGTTCGTCTAGTTCGGTTGCTAGTTCTTTAGCTTCTCGGAGTCGCTCTTCGCATTGGCTGTAAAGCCCACGCTCGTAGAGATAATTGGCGTCCAGAATCATTTCCTTAATCTGTGCAACCCTTGATTTTGAGCTGCGATAATCGCGCATACTGCGCAATATTGCTTCATACAGGTAGGCCTTGTCAGAAGGAAGTGATTTGGTGAATTTCTTTTTCAGTTTGGCTTCATCATAGATGTCCATACCATTAACAGCCTGGAACAGTTCCAGGTATTTATTCCCTTTTTTGCCTGTTTTTTGGGCATCGAGGGTAAAATAGCGTTTTTCGGACTTGGACATTGCCTTAATAAGGTGGAATAAATCCTCCTTGCTCTTCATATACTCGTTCTTAATTCTGTGCACCCTTGAAAGCGTGCTTTTAAAGACCAGAAGTCCTTCCTAATAAGATGAAATGGATAGCATTTCATCGATAGTTGCCAGGATTAAATTATAACTTTTTTTGAGCCTGGCAAGTAAGGTAGACCGGGCAGAGGTCTTGATTTTACTTTGTTGAATACAATTTATGATAAATAATAGTTGCTACCAGCTTTTAATTTAAGCACTTTTCGGGAATTCAAGCTACCGTTTTCTCGTTTTTTGCTACCGCTTTCGCTAAATATGACACCGATTGCTAGTCGATGTTTCCTAATGAATTATTAAAATAAGTTTAAATTGTTAAGAAAATGTTAAAGAAAAAGATTTTCGTAACGGCTTAGAAACCCTAATTTTTTCCGCTTAGAATACGAAGTTTTTTCGCTTGGAGAAGTTGTCAGTGGTGATGGATTTGTTTGGTTTAGTTATTTGTAAATCAGGTAGTTATAGTTGTTGGCTTTTTGTTAGTACATTCAGTAGTGTGTCTTTTTGTACTTGGTAGGAGGCTGTTTTAAGGGGCTTAGAAACTCAAACTTGGGGGGGGAAGCTTGTTTTCAGGGCTGCTGTTTGAGGTATAAATTTGTAAGCGTAATCAAAAGGGATTACAACAAGCAATAAAAGAAAAGAAGTTGCTTACAAATTGAACAATCTGGTTTATTTCTCAATCTATCTGTCCTTAATCACAAGTTTGTCTTGTGAGGATGTAAAAGTTAGCTACATCCAATTGGTACGGGAAAGGCAGTAGGATTAGGGCCCTGCTGCCTGACTCTTTTAAAAGTTGAGAAAGCAACCTAAAAATAAAAGCACACAACCCAAAAGCTTAAATCGGGAATCGCTAAAGTTTCGACTTTGGCCTCCCGATTGGCCGTGTCGCAAAAATTGAGAGCTATGAAGTTAGCTCACATACTATGATAAAACGACAAAGTTCATAGGGCAAAAATGGAATCCCTGCGAAAAAGTTCCGCAGGGTATTCTGCCCCTAAAAATACAATTTGAGTTAGGTTAATTGATATAAGATGTTCTTTGAAGACATTGGGGGCTTATTGCAGTATTTCTGAAGGAAGACAACACGACACGATCACTTTAGAAACACTTTATTAAAGGCAATAAGATTTAACATGGGATTATAATTACTGTATGTAGCCCCCACTTCTTTTACCCAGCTCTAAAAGATATATACAGCTTCGGCTGTCAAGAATAAAGGGTGTTTTATTTTCAGAAGGGCAATTGGAGATAAGTAGATAGTTGCTATTATTCCGGGCTGGGTAGTGATTAAAGTATCGCTGCCCAGTTTTCTTTTTTTCGGAAGTGTTGCCTACAAATAAAACCCAATAAGCAGTAAGACGGAATTATGAATAAGTGAATTTTATATAGTTAGCACAAAATAATCTCCTAATTACCTTATCATCAATTCGTTCAATCATTTTGCGCTGACAAATTTCACTTGTCTATAGTTTCGATCCGTCATTTAGTTGCAAACATTGTGCTGTCTTGTAACAGCAACCTTTTATAAACCCAAAGTTCAATTGTTATTAGCGTCAAATAAGAAGCAACCGCCTCAGGCGGTTGCATTGCCCCCAAAACCAATGAAAACGTACCAAAAGACTATAAGGAAAACCAGAAAACTGAGCCTAAATCACAGATTTAGAAGGCTCTAGATGGGTTTTTTTCTTAACAATTGTTAAATTTGAATAGCGTTAACCCCCTAAAACAGCAACTATTATGCAAACATCTCGACCTTTATTCCCTGTGCAGGCCTTCCTGGGTTTTGCTTCCCTTAAAGTTATTTCCACTATTAAGTATGCAATGATTGTAATTACGCTGTTACTCGTAACGGGTAACAGCCTGCTCCATGCTCAAACAAAAGT
>JALEHC010000566.1 GCA_022763215.1 Saprospiraceae bacterium | reverse complement strand
CTCCAATAATGTATATTTGTTGCAACTCGATGAAGATCAGAATTTATGGGTAGGGTCTGAACGAGGCGTCGATCTGGTGCAGTTTGATGAAGAACGCAATATTAGCACCATACAGCATTTTGGTAGAGCGGAAGGGTTTATTGGTATTGAAACTTGTCAAAATGCTTCCCTGAAAGATGCCGATGGCAATTTGTGGTTTGGTACCATCAATGGCCTGACTCGCTATCATCCGCGTAACATGCGGCGCAATCCAACTCCTCCCAAGCTTCTCCTTACGGATGTAAAGCTTTTTTACGAGTCTATACAAAATACGGACTACGAAGCTTATTACCCTTCTAATAATGACCTGGCAGCTACCCTTTCGGGAAATACATCAAGCAATAATCAGGTGCTAGTATTGCCTTATAATGAAAATCATCTGGAGTTTGATTTTTTGGGGATCAATCACTCTAATCCGAATCGAGTGACTTATCAGTGGCAATTGGTCGGCTTGGAGAGTGACTGGTCACCCCGCACTCAGCGTACGACGGCTACTTATCCAGACCTGTCGCCCGGCAGATATCAGTTTCGAGTTCGGGCGTTTAATGAGGATGGCGTACCATCGTATCCGATTCAGCGATTTAATTTTGTGATAGAACCACCATACTGGGATACACTCTGGTTTAAGAGTTTGCTCATCGGCTTGGGGATACTGGTTGTCGGTGTGATTTTCTGGTCGATTATTGGTAGTATTCGCCGAAAGGCAAGGCAAAGAGAAGAAAAACTGCAACTCGAAAAAAATGCGTTGGAATTGGAACAACGTGCTTTGCAGTTGCAAATGAATCCACACTTCATTTTTCATACGCTCAATTCAATTCAGCGACTGATTGCTTCGCAAGAGCCGCAAACGGCTCGCTATTATTTGTCCAAATTTGCACGATTGATGCGCACCATGTTGGAGCATTCTCGGGAAAACTGGATTAGTATGGAAAGTGAGCTTGACCTTATGCGTAATTATTTGTTATTGGAGCAATTCAGTCAGTCCAATGGTTTTGATTTTGAGATCCAATTGGCAGACGACCTAGACCCAGAAGAATTGCGGATACCACCGATGATGATGCAGCCATTTCTGGAAAATGCAATTATTCATGGCATCACGCCTTTGAAGACTAAAGGTCGAATAGAGGTGCGTTTTGCGTTGCAAAATCAGCATCTAGAATGCATTATAAAAGACAATGGGGTTGGGCGGGCTTTCGCCAAAAATCGTCGAGCACAGCTTGCGCAAAATCACAAGTCTACTGCTTTGCAGGTAACGCAAGAACGACTGGACATTTTGCAACCAGCGCAGCAACTGAAAAGTCTTGAAATTTTAGACTTGAAAGATGAAAAAGGCCATCCAAAGGGGACAGAAGTTCATCTTCGTTTGCCTTTTCAGATACAGTTATAATATGCAATAAGAGTCTGGCGTTTGATAAAAAATGCAGAAGATATGAGAAAACTAATTTTTTTAGTACTGCTACTGATCGGAGGGATTCATACGTTGTCTGCTCAATCCTGTAATCCGTTTTTTCCGTTTGAAGAAGGCAAGGTTATTCGTTATGAACACTTTGATGGGCTCGGAAAGTTACTCAATCAGTCAGAACATCGAGTGGGGGCGATTTCGAATTTGAAAACCCCGAATGGGGAGGTGCTTGGCGCAAATGTCGAAATGCTCATTATGGATCAAGAGGGCGATAGTTTGTTGAGTCATTCGTATCAGATTATTTGTAAGGAGGAGGTTTTGTTTGTGGATGTTACTGATTTATTGGGGCCGCAATTAACCGCTTCTTTTTTGCACATGGATCTCAATATCAAGGGAGATGCTTTGCTACTTCCAAAAGAGCTAAAAGTTGGCACTCAGCTGCCTAATGCACAGACATTTATTGAGGGTTCTGCAAAGGGCGTGAATGTACTGAGCATGGAGTTTGAGGTGCGTAATCGGAAAGTTGCAGGCTTTGAGCAACTCAAAATCGGTCAAGCGTCTTTTCCGGCTTATCGAATTACTTATGATATGGAGGTAAATATGATGGTGAAGAAAACATTTCGGGTGGTTCAGTGGTTTACCGTCAAAGAAAATATTGGTCTGATCAGAACAGAAATTTATAATCAAAGCCAAAAACTGGAAGGATTTTCACAATTGGCAGGGACATAAAAAAACCTTGCCAGCGGCAAGGTTGTAAACTCTCTCCTAAAAACCCAAATAGATATAATACTCATTATAAATTTCCAAAGACGAAATAGATTGTTCTGTATCGCTTTGGAATTCCAAAATCTTGTTTTTTTATGGTTTCTGGTAATTATGCCAACCTACCCAGACACTCTTAAACCTCTACAATACCCCTACAGCTTTGTTTAATTTGCTGATTGCCAAACACATGGAGTATGGTGGAAATGCGCTTATAATTGCTGTAAAAAGGCATTAATGTCTTCATTTGCTTCCAAATTTAGTTTTTTCCGCAAGCGATATCGCCCCATTTCGACTGATTTGGGAGAAATATTTCGGATGTTAGCAATGTCTTTTGTACTCAGATTGAGCCGCAACAAACCACATAATTGTTTCTCTGTATTGGTCAGTTCTGGAAAGCGTTCGCTGAGTTGATGAAAGAAGTCCTGATTAACTTTTTCAACATTCATCTGGAACTCACGGATGTCATCATTAACTTTCAGGTGACTGGCAGTGAGTATCAGCAATTCCTTAATTTTATCCTTTCTAAAATTCGAGTCTGAAGACTGGTGGATCAGATGAAGCCCATTGTGAATTTTTTGGGAAAACTCATTTTTTCGAGCAATGTCAAGTGCAAAGTTGGTAAGGTCTTTATTTTTAAATTCTAGTTCTTCCTTGAGTTTTTGGCTTTCCAGTTTTTTGTTGCGCAATTCGCTTTCTGAAAGTTTTTGTTGCACCCGATGTCGACTTATCAACAAAAAAATGAGAATAACAGCTAGTATTAGCCCGGCGACTATGACCGCGGTCAGTAAGCGCTGAAAGCGCTGTTTTTGTTCCAGTTCAAGTATTTGTTGTTGGGAAGCTGCCAGTTCTGTTTCCTTTTTCTCCGTCTCGAACTCAACCAGCAATTCTGCAATTTGTGCCTCGTGCTCATTGCTGAGAATAGAATCTTTGAGTTCTGTATGTTTTTTATAATACGCAATAGCTTTTTCAGGTAGGTCCATGGCTTCATAAGTTTGTGCCATTTCCCGATAGATTTCATAGACCTCCACGTTGTACTCGTAGTTTTGAGCCAGTTCAAGGCCTTGCATCATGTAGTTAAGTGCAGCATTATAGTCTTTTAATGCGCGATAGCTGAGCCCGACATTGGTAAGGGCGATGGCTTCGCCACGCGG
>JALEHC010000565.1 GCA_022763215.1 Saprospiraceae bacterium | reverse complement strand
TTCATCATAAACGGTTAAATTGGTTGATTGGTGAATATAACGAAAAGCATGCGCACACTCACGGAAACCTAATAAAATTCTACGTTGGGAAAAATAAGATAGATGAAATGAGTGAGCGGGGAGATTGTTGCGAAATAAAAGCTGTCGCCTCAATGATTTGGGGCGACAGCGGAGGAAAGTTAATCTAGCCTTTCGACTAAAAATTGAACACCCAATTGACCATGATATACTAGCATTTGATCGTGCTTTCAGCCTCGATCAAGTCCTAGTTTGATCGCTTTGGTATACACAAGGTATATCGAAATGCCTCATAATGAATTGATAATAGTCATCACAGCTATCTGATTTAAGTCATGTTATGCCCTTTTTATTTCCGATACATTTGTTTTAAGTATAAGCCCTCAATAGACAATGAATGTGCTAGGTAAAACTTTTAAATGCAGGGAATATGGACATTAAAATTTATGGAGTAGGTGGCTATGCAGACCAGGTGCTCACCAAAAGCTTAAATATGGCTGCTGCCGATTTGGGCCTCCAAGTTGACCTGGAAAAAGTTGGCGATATCGAGCTGTTTGTAAAGCTTGGTATCTGGGCTATTCCTGCATTAACAATCAATGACGAGTTGATTTCTTATGGCAGAGTGCCCAGTGTTTCTGAAATCAAACAACACTTGCTTCGGGAAATGAATCTTAAAAACAGTGCGTTAAGTGAAGATTAATTTTCATAAAAAACGTACCTTTTGACGACTGTTTGTATAAGTTTATTTTAGCTTATGCATTACCTTGTTATTCTATTCGCAAAACTGCTGCCGAGAACCCGCCAGGTTTACCGGCTGTAAAACCAACACAAATGAAAAACATTCTGTTTCCCACAGATTTATCTGAAGCTGCTCAGAAGGCTTTCGTATATGCTCTTGAATTGGCGGATAATCAGGAAGCAACCATTACAACATTAATGGTCTATAAAAAGCCGGTTATTAAAGGTGCTCATATGCCAAATACGCTTCGTGATTTCTACGAAGCTTATGACCTAACCGAATTCGAAAACTACAAAGATTCGATTCCTCCTCTTCGTGATCTAGCTAACGAAAAAGGGTTTGGACATATCAAACTTAACCATGTTCTGGAAGAAGGAGATACCATCGAAACTATCCTAAGGATTGCAGCAGATAATAATACCGACCTCATCGTAATGGGGACCACCGGTGCTCGTGGTCTGAAAGAAATCTTCATGGGTAGCGTGGCAGGTGAAATTCTTGAAAATGCAAAATGCCCTGTATTAGTCGTTCCGGAATCTTCTTCTTTTGATGGAAAAATTGATCAGGTTGCTTTCACCACTTCTTATAAGGAAGAAGAGAAAAAAGCATTGCATAAACTTATGGATATCGCCTCTGACTTCGATGCAAAAATTCATTGCCTAAACGTAGATGTATCACACACCAGTGAAATCGTCAATAAAATGGATACTTTCAAAGAAGGATTTGACGAAAGTCAGATCGACTTCAAAGTGCTGGAAGGTAATGATATCAAAAAAGTAATCTTTGATTACTTGCAGGAACATGAGATCGATATTATCGCCATGGTGACACACCGAAGAAATTTCTTGGAAGAATTATTCAACTACAGCCGTACTAAACAAATGGCTTACCACTCCAATACACCGCTGCTGGCTATCCCAGCAGAAGTGCTTGACTAAGAGCTGTTATTAGACTCATTGGGTGCCGATGCGCCCAATGAGTTTAATGCAAATGCATCACATCTCTTATCCAACTGCCATCCAAACACAAATATTCTTTCATAATATCAGCCGTCATACAGGAATGTACCGGTAAAACAAATACGATTTGCCCAATTTCTAGTTGTTCAACCCATTCGGTTTCGGCTTTAATAATGCCATGCTCTTGTGAAAGCGATTTCATTATCGGAGCACTTTCCATGATATTCCAGCCCTCTTCTAAGGGTTCGACCAATAGACCATAATAAGTCTCCTCTTGCTCATTAGTTGCACGATCTTTTGAAAAATGTACACCACCGCCGTATACCACGGCTTCCCCTCTTTCGGGATGCTTGGCAACAACCGGGCAGGCCATTGCGACCGCGATCTGATCAAGACTACAAGAGCCAATATGCCACTGCGACAAGTCATAAAAAACAAAGTTGCCGGGACGAAGCTCATCTATTCCCTCAAAATGCTCAGCTGCTGAACAACAAGGTGTATCACCATAAGAAATGATCATCTCCGGATAATCTGCTTGATAGGCTTTTCGGAATGCCTTGGCTTTCGCCAAACTCCTTTCATGTATTTCCATAATTCCAGTGGTTGATCGGGCATCGTAGCTGTCACCTGCATGCGCCAAAAAACCTTTAAATTGGAAGTAGTCATGCTCTTCAATCAACTCAAGAATAGCATCTATTTGATCTTTCTGTTCAATTTCTAAACCAGTACGATGGTAGCCCAAATCTGCTTTAATAAATACAGATAAATCATGCTTTAAATACTCAGACAAATAGGTAAGACTTGCCGTATTTTCGACCACTATTTGTAATTGAATCTTTTCAGCAAGCTCAGCTACCTTCTCCGACTCATGCACATTGTGTGGAAATGCAATGGTGATATCCTCCCAACCATCTGCTGCAAAATAAGCGGCCATACGTACCGAAGATACCGTAATGGCCTGCACCCCATAATTGCGAAACCAGCGCCCTACTTCGTGTGATTGATGGGTTTTGAAATGTGGACGCAATGCCAGTTCATTGCGATTGGTCTTTTCTACCATGCGCTCAATATTTCTCAGGCATTTTTCTTTATCCAATAATAAGGTAGGTCTGCTTATTTTTTCGGTGATCATAGGTAACAGTTTTTACCGGAAAGGTATATGACAATAGTTGACGATCTTTATAAGAACAAAGAAACAACAAAAATGACCGGCAACGAATATTAATCCGAATGTTCTTCTTTTGATTTTAACGAAAGTTTTTGTTTTCCCTAATATCATTTAAGATTTTCGGCTCGTTTTACTTCAAACAATCTATACACACAAACATATGAATGGAGGCAAGGTCCTCTGAAATAAAAACCAATTGAAATGAAACAATCTATGAAATTTATTCTGAGCATGGCTTTTGTATTGATGGCTGCTCAATTGTTTGCGCAAATTGATGTGATTCCTAAAGCAGGTGTAAACATCTCTGCATTGGATGCTAAGCTCAATGATATTCGCACGGAAGCACGTGTAGGCTGGAATGCTGGCTTGGATGTACGTATGGG
>JALEHC010000564.1 GCA_022763215.1 Saprospiraceae bacterium | reverse complement strand
ATTTTCTTCCAAAAAACGCACCAAATTTAGAAAAAACATTGTATTGAAAGAATGATATTTTTCACTTTCCTTAAGTATCTGACACAATTCCTTATTTAGCAGAAAATAAATGTGGTGATTTTCCGTATTTTTGGTGTCACTCTATGAAAAAGATTGAATTTTTAATGTTATGAAGAAATTTTTGTTTGCTCTGTTCTTATTTCCGCTTTCGCTAACAGCTCAACATTTTGAAGTAGGCATCATGGCGGGTGCATCCAACTACCTTGGCGATCTGTCTTCCAATTCCTCTATCCTTTACATGCAGGAAACGGGCTTTGCGGGTGGTGTTTTTGCCAAATATAATTTTCACTATCTAGGTGCCATCCGTATGGGCTTTAATGTTACCCAACTTTCGGGAGAAGATGCAAACTCTTCTGACATGGCCATACAGCAACGCAACCTCTCATTTGTATCTGATATATACGAAGGCTCATTGATTGCTGAAATCAATATTCCGGGTTACGATCCTTATAACTTGAATATGCCTTTTTCTCCTTATTTGTTTGCTGGAGTTTCTTATTTCTATTACAATCCACAGGCTACTTATCAGGGCGAAACTTATGATTTGCGTACATTAGGTACGGAAGGACAAGGTATTCCGGGTCGTGCGGAGCCTTACGGCAAATATGCATTCGCCATTCCTATGGGTATTGGTTTTAAGTATGCTATTTCTGATTTGTGGAACTTGGGTTTGGAATTGGGTGTTCGTAGAACATTTACCGACTACCTGGATGATGTCAGCACCACTTACGTGGAATATAGCACCTTGGCTGCCGCCAATGGCGAAATTGCAGCTGCGCTTAGCAATCGTACCGGAGAATTTTTGGGTACAGAGCCTATTAGCGTACCCACCGGAACTCTGCGTGGCGATGACAGTGGCAATGATTGGTTTTTTATTTTGGGCTTGACCCTATCCTACAACTTTCTAGACAATGGTCTAGTAGGTGCCCGCGGCCGACTTCGTCGTCGCAGTGGTTGTAATACCGACTAATCAGCCCATTTCAGCTACCTTAACCATGCGGTCTTCCACTTCGTGTACTAATTCTACAAAATGTGGATCGCGCTTGATGTCACGAGTACGTGGATATGGCAAGTCAACATGAATATGCTCCACGAAGCGAGAAGGTGCTGCTTTCATAATGTAAATATCGTCGCCGAGGTAGACTGCCTCGGCTATATCGTGGGTTACAAAAATAATGGTCGAATGGAACTGCATCCAAAGTTTGGCCAGCAAATCCTGCATTTGCAAACGCGTATTGATATCCAATGCACCAAATGGCTCATCCATTAACAGTATTTCCGGATTAGCAATAATAGATCGCGCAATAGCTACTCTTTGCAACTGCCCACCTGATAAGGTTGGATATTGTGCAAACTTATGTTCATGGCCTTTCAGACCAACCAATTCTATGATTTCCAGCGCTTTTTGATCTCTTTCTGCCTTCGAAATTCCTTTAAAGGAAAGAGCTAGGCTCACATTATCCAAAACGGTCATCCAAGGCAATGACGAGTATTGCTGAAAAACCATACTCACTCTTTTTTCATCAGAAACAGGATGGCCATGCATTAGCACCTCCCCTTCTGTTGGTTGCTGCAATCCGGCGATATAGCGCAAAATAGTAGATTTGCCACAGCCTGACATGCCCAGTATGACTACAAATTGCCCCTGATCGGCTTTATCCTCTACCAAAAATCGGGCATCCTTGATGATCCAGTTTTGGCCACCGTCATAACTTTGTCCGATACCATTTAATTCGATGATATTATCTTTACCCGAATCCGGAAATATACTCATTGTCTTAGGTTAATTATTCCAAAAAATTAGTCTTGGTCCATGTCTGTTTGCTGCACCTTGATCTCGCCATACACCACTAATAATAAACCAGCAAGGGTGATAATGACCATTAATTGAGAAATAGTTGAGCCGATGGCCGGCAACAAAGCAATTAGCAAAATGCCCAGCATGACAATTCCCAAAATTGTGAAAAGCCCATACTCGACCTCTTTGATTCCGTTTGGGCGTGACTTGTAGTACTTATGTGGAAATAAACGGCGATCGAGATATACAAAAATGCGATCTTGCAAAAAGCCGATCAGAATAATGATGATCAATACCGCAAATACCTTTTCCAGTTGTCCCTGCCGAGCTTTAATATAAATGAGCGATCCAATACCTCCTTGTCGGTTGAGTAATTCTGCAATGATGATGTAAGTCCACGAAATTGCCGTCAATACCCGAATATCATCCATGAGCTTGCTCATAACAGAAGGAATGTACACACTTCTGATAGTTTGCCAGCTATTTGCGCCAAGCGTGAAGACCGTTTTCAGATAAACATCCTGCACTTCATCAATTCGTTGTACAACCACTGGCAACAAATACACAATAATACCAAAGGCCAGGAAGGCGATTTTCATCTGATCATCTATACCAAACCAGATAATAAACAAACCCGTTAATGCCGTGAGCGGCAAATAGCGTAATGCATCGACTTGTTTGCTGAAAAGCCCTCGAAATAAAGGCAAAAGCCCGATCAAAAAACCAATGGGAATAGAAATAAAAATTGCCCAAAAATAGCCTTGTAAATTGAGCCAGATAGAACGGAAAGTATTGCGAACTAGGTCATCCTGCTTGTACAAGGCCGGATACGAGCGCAATACCTTACCCGGAGGTGGCAATACCGGATATACTTTTTCAAATTCTGTTGCATTGGCTAGTCGAGCTGAATCAGCCTGAATCAAAGAATCAACATTAATCGTGGAATTTTCTTCCAGCGAAGACGGAAGTCGCGGATCAATTTCTACGATTGGTCGCTGATCAGAATATAATTCAGCCAATAACCACCAAAAGGAGATGAAGATGACCAGCCCCAGCAACCCCAGTAGCCAGGTTTGCTGTTTGCTTAATTTTCCCCTTAATTTAAATAAGGACATGCTTTTCGGGTTTTACCTGCTTTAGAATTTGGGCTTTGACAAAAGTCATAAGCGCAAAAAATCAGATTGCGAGTGTAATAGGGAGGAAAGTTAAAAAAAACTACTAACTTTCATTCCAGCTAAGACACAATAATTCGATTGCCGAGCCCTAACAAAAATGCTTTTCTAACACCGACATGAAATTTATCAAACTCTATTTACGCATCATCAAGCGATTCCTTCGTTTTTACTGGCACGCCCAAACAATTTATGATATCCACTCTCCTTTTGTATTCGAATTTGCCAAAAAGGTGATTGAAGATCGACGTCTTTTTTATGCCTTTACCTTCATCGAATCTTACCGAAAAGAATTATTGGAAGACGATACGCTAATCGAAATAAAAGATCACGGGGCAGGTTCAAAAGTTAATCCGGCTTCTGCTCGCCAAATAAAAGATCTAGCCAAAAATTCAGCCATCTCGGCTCGCACTGGTCGCCAATTATTTAAAATCGTCCATCTGTACAAACCATCACTAATATTGGAGCTGGGGACCTCGCTCGGTATTTCTGCTATGTATCAGGCAGCTGCTTCTTTGCGATCTGGTTTTGTTTCGGTTGAAGGCTGCCCCAACACAGCTGAGGTAGCACAGGAAAATTTTGAATTGATGGGCGTTCCACATATTCAAGTTTTTACAGGACCATTTGATGAAGTCTTGCCTATTTTGCTTCCGCAAATGGAACAATTGGACTATTTGTACATGGATGGTGATCATCGAGAAGGTGCTAGTATGGCCTACTTTGAGGCTTGTTTGGCGAAAGCCACAGACCAAAGTGTATTCGTTATTGCAGATATCCATTGGTCTGCCGCTATGGAAAATGCGTGGAGTCGGATGCAGGAACATCCAAAAGTTACCTTAAGTATCGACACCTTTAATTATGGCGTTTTATTCTTTGGTCAGCAATTTAAAACCAAGGAGCACTATCGCTTGGTCTCCAAATGGTGGAAACCTTGGCACATTGGACTTTGGAAATAATTAATTTGATTCGCTGCCTTTATTCCGAAAACCAATCGTCTTTTTATTAAACAAGAATCCACTCTTGTCTAACTTAAAGTTCTGGACATCTCTTAAGGTCAGAATATCATCCGGTGTTTTTTCCCGCTCCTCTCCTTTCAAGGCTGCCAATCTCAGATTTTGGTTTTTGATGGCTTCATTGATGATATTGCGAACGGTACGAGCATTTCCAAAATACTTGTCGCGATACTCATACAAAAACTTGAAATATTCATCCAAATGAGCTTTTGCTGCCTCATCCGGCTGTAGCGACTTTTCTTCTAACATAAGCCTAGCAATCCTGGACAAATCCTCCGGAGAATAATCTTCAAACTTAAGCACTTTATCAAATCGTGAATTCAAACCTGGATTCGCTTTTAAGAAAGTCTCCATATTATCCGGATATCCTGCTACGAATACAAAGAATTGACCGCGGTGATCTTCCATTCGCTTCAACAAGGTCTGTATGGCTTCGTCGCCAAAATCGCCTTGGCTCCCCCCTACTTTGTGGGTAAGCGCATAAGCCTCATCTATAAACAAAACTCCACCAAGGGATTCTTCTATTTTCTCGGCAGTCTTGATGGCCGTTTGACCAACAAAACCAGCAACAAGCCCTTGTCGGTCGGTTTCGACCATGTGACCACGCTCCAGTACACCTAATGCTTTGTAGATTTTGGTCAGAATACGGGCCACAGTAGTTTTACCAGTTCCAGGATTTCCGATAAACACGGTATGCAGAGAAAAGCTATTAAGCACGTTACGGTTAGTTTCGCGATAAAAGCGTACTAATTTGACCAATTCATTGATTTGATCTTTGATCTTATCCATTCCGATAAGGCTATTCAATTCGACTAGCGACTCATTGAGTAATGCTTCATCGACTGGAATCATTGGCAATTCTGGCTGATCTTTCAGATCAATTTTACGAACATCATCCAGGTGGATCACCTCCAATTCATCATCACTAGCCGCTCTTGGATTGTCATCTGACATAATCCGGAGACCGAGAATGATCTTAGATTTTTCGATCAAATCATATACAAAACGAGCATTACCAAAAGATCGATCTCTTTTGCGGAATGCTTTCAAAATGATATCATCAATTTTTTCTTTGGCCTCGCGAGTCAGGCGTACTCTTTTTTCCACACAAGCATAATCCGCGATTTGCGATAATTCTTGTGGTAGATAATCCTGGAATTCGAAATACAATTTAAACCTGGATTTCAAGCCCGGGTTGCTGTCCAGGAAGTGTTTCATTTCCTTTGGGTACCCCGCTACGATGACCGCCAAATCACCGGGGCCGTTAGACATTTCCTTGACCAAGATTTCGATTACTTCGCGACCAAAGTCTTTCGTATCATCATTAGAACGTGCCAGTGAGTAGGCTTCATCGATAAATAAGACGCCACCTCTTGCTTTTTCGATGGCTTCTTTAACCTTTGGAGCCGTTTGGCCGATATATTCACCAACCAAATCTACACGATCTACTTCATGTACATGACCTTTGGTTAGCAAGCCCATTTTTTTGTACAATTGGCCCATCATTTTGGCCACAGTTGTTTTACCCGTTCCGGGATTTCCGATGAAGACGGAATGGACATTGATTTCTTCTTTTTCTTCGAAACCTCTTTCTTTACGGAGCTGCAAAAACTGGATATACTTGGCATGATCACGAACTTCCTTTTTAATGGCATTGAGCCCAATCAGGTTGTCCAGTTTGCTCATGACCTCTTCAAAGGTCTGACCTAAATCCTCTTCTGGCGTTAATATTACTGGAGCCTGACGATGTGGAAGGATAACTCCAGGCACACCTTCTTCAAATTCTTCTTCAATTTCGAATGGAATTACGGCCAATAGCTTATCCATGAAAACTACTTCAGCCGTATAACGGTCTACCCGCCAAGAACCTTTGACATTAGAGCCCCAGCCTGCTGTTATTTTGATGACTTCGTCTCGCTTTTCAATGCGTTGCAGACGAATGACCTGGCCTTTTAATTCGCGAGCATCATTATAAAACTTGGTAAATAGCTCACACTGCCAAGCTTTTGTATTAAAGACGTTTTCGAGTACAATCTCTACGTAAATATAGCGGGTTTCTTCGCTACTAAACTTGCTGTAGTAGGTACGATCCTCTTCAATGACATCATCATAAGGACCTTCGTACAAGCGTAATGACTTTGTTTGAATATATGGATTTTCCAGATGCGTTATTTCTCGTCCGGCATCTTCCACATAAAAGTATTTGGTAGCAACTTTTTCACCTTCTACCCAAGCTTCCCAATAGTAGGTTCCCTTTTTCCAGAAGGCCCCTTCAGTTTTGTTGCCCCAGCCTTCGCGAACAAAAACAACGCTATCATATTTGGAAACTTTCCGTTTAAAAGGCAGGTTGCACAATTCTTTTCGGCCTTTGCGTAGAGAGAAGCACTTCAGCTCGACATTGATCTCCCAATCTTCTTCATCAAAAAGCTTATTGTAAAAGGAAAGTTCTGCGTAAATGTAAGTCGTTTCATACCGATCAAAAACCTGCCGATATTTCTTTTTGTTATCTGCCAGCCATTCGGTAGATGCATATACTTTCAGCTCTCTGAACTTATATTTTTTGAACTCTGGATGCAAATAACCCTCCGCCATTCTTATAAATTTCTGGTCTCTATTTATTTATTCTATTATAGTTGATACAATCTTATAACCGAATTAATCAACTAATCAGTTTCTCAATAACTGCAAACTTTTTTCAAAAAACAAAAAAAGCCTTAATAAAAGTAGCTCTAAAAGAGAAAAGAATCAAGCATCCGCAAGCGAATCAGAAAATCAAAATTGTAATTCTTGCCGGAAGCACTTATTTTTGCCCGAAATATCACGAACCATATAGAAACGGACTTGTTCAAATTTTAAAAACGAAGCCATGGCTATTATAATAACGGATGAATGTATTAACTGCGGAGCTTGTGAACCAGAATGCCCCAACAACGCAATTTATGAAGGTGGGGTAGAATGGAAAATTTCTGAAGGTACGACCGTAAAAGGCTCTTATACGCTGGAAACAGGTAATCAAGTAGGAGCGGATGACGATCAAGCCCCGGTAGAAGATGATTATTACTATATCGTACCGGATAAGTGTACTGAATGTAAAGGTTTTCATGAAGAGCCTCAATGTGCTGCGGTATGCCCAGTAGATTGTTGTGTTCCGGATCCCGATCGGGAAGAATCTGAAGAAGTATTGTTGGAAAGACAGGCTCGATTGCATGCCTAATTTTTCTAGCTAAAAATAAAAACATACGCTTGCTGAATGTTCAGCAGGCGTTTTTTTTTGCTACTATTAGACCGATTCGCTATCTTTTGACTTCAAAATCTTAAAAGTCAAATCTATGCTTGAAACTTATCGCGGGATGGTTTATCCCTGGGAATGTGATATGTTTAATCACATGAATGTTCAGTTTTATGTATCCAAATTCGATACAGCGTCTTGGCAATTACTTGGCCAAATCGGAATTACCAATCAATATTTTTCGCAAGAAAACCGAGGTATGGTGGCGATGGAACAGCACATCAAATACCATCGCGAATTGATTGCTGGTGATTTGGTTATCATTCGTTCGACCTTGGAGGAAGTACGCAGCAAGTCCTTAAATTTTAAACATCGAATGTACAAAGCGCTAACAGATGAGCTAGCTGCCGAGGCCAGCCTAATCAGTATTCACTTGAATACGATTACGCGTAAGTCCTGTGAATTCCCGGCTGACATTCGCGCTAAGCTGCAAATTACACAGGAACTTAAACCATAGTCGGCCGTCGCGCAGCCTGAAAGGCTGCAAATAGCTGATCAAAATCTTTTTCGGAATTATATACATGAGGAGAGACACGTATCGCATCTCCTCTAAAACTTACGTATATCTGCCGGGCCTGCATTTCTTTTTTGAGTAGTTCCAAATCAAACTTACTTCCGGGTCGTATCCCAAACAAATGCCCTGCCCGCTCTGCATCACATTCAATTTGGCATCCGAGTGATCGAAGCTCATCTAATACCTCTTGTCCCAGGTTTTTGGCGTAAGCCTGAATGTGATCCACACCCCACTCCAAAATCTGGTTGATAGCAGTATGCAACATGGGTACTAATAAAAAGTTACTTTGTTCGCCCACCGAGTAGCGTCCGGCGAAAGCCTGATAAGACGGCTCGTAATTAACCAACTGCCGAAAATCCTCACTATTGTGTCGGTTAATCCAGTTTTCTTCAATGGGAATACCGTCATCAAAGGCTGGCCCATAGTAAGCCAAGCCAATCGAATAAGGCCCCATCAGCCATTTATAGCCAGCACAGATGAGGGCATCGGGCTGAATCTCACTTACGTTAAATGGCAAAGCTCCTACTGATTGAGTACCATCAATGATTAGTAAAGCACCTACTTCGTTTGCCTTTCGGCGAATAGCTTTCAAGTCAAATACTGTTCCATCTGCCCAGTGTACATGTGCCATGCTCACGACCTTGGTGTTGGGCCCTATTGCTTCCAGTATTGCGGTATTCCAGTTCTGGGTTCTGTTGGTGTTGCTTGGTGCATTCACAATGCGAATATGAGCAGCTTTTTCACGTGCCAATCGCTCCCAGCTGTAATAATTACTCGGAAATTGTTCGTCGACAATAAGTATTTCCTGATCTTTTTGTAGTTGAATATTGCGACAAACCGTAGCGATGCCATAAGAAACTGCCGGAATTATGGCAATCCGTTGAGGCTCTTTGATATGGACTAATTTGGCGAAAGCCGACTTAAGTTGCTGAACCGGTTGGAAGAAATCATCTACCTTCGTAAGATAAGGTAAGTTCTTTGCCTTTAAAGCTTGATTACCAACCGCTTCGACCGATTTGAGTTGAGGAGACATATAGGCTCCGTTGAGGTAAGAAATATCAGCGGGAAGGTGAAAAGCAAGGTGTTGATGGTGCATCATAAAATGTCACATTTGAACGTTTTCAGAAGAAGCCAACCCCAAACAACAGACAAAATAAAAAAAATGTTTAGCCGAAGTGAACAAAGTTTTCACAAATTTTGTTTTATTTTTGTGTCTTTAACGTAAAAAGTTGTTTTGCATTTAGGAATATCTCTATATATCAAATTCAGGATTGAATTTTCAAGATTGCCCTATTTTCCAGCATTGCTGAAAAATAGCTTGTCACAAAAGCGTATAAATCTGCCACTCAGTTTATTCCCAATCAAACTCATCAACGCTACTCACACTCCCTTTAACAATTAAAAACGAGCAAAGCTCACATTTGTTAACTAAATAATAGCATATGAATCCAATAAGCTCAAAGAAAGTAAAAATATTAAAAGAGTCATCCAGGTTTGTTCAGTTCCTTTTTATTGAACGCAATGCTACGATGCAGGTTCCACGACGAGTTTTCCGCCGACGAATGGAAAACGGCTTGTATGAAGTAGTAAATCCCGAAATTTTAAAACCAGTACTATAAAAAAGAGGAAACGATGTTGAGGAATTTACTAAAAAATGTAAACTCATGGTTTTCTAAAGAGAAAACCGGCAAAATCAAGTTTTTCAACCGTAAAAAGGGTTACGGATTTATTGAAACCCCACATAGCGACCAAGACATATTCGTACACGCTAGCCACTTGACAGACCGCATTTCAAAAGGAGACCGGGTCAGCTTCCGAATTACCCAAACTGAAAAAGGGCCGGAAGCACGCGAAGTAGCTCGTGTGTAAGAAAAACAAGCTTTAAGCATGCTGACAATACCGACTTTTTATTGTCAGTGATTTTTTCACTAAAATTTTTTACTACCAATGGCAAGCAGAAAGAACTATACAATGGGCGTTGGTAATTATTACTTTACCATCAAATCTATTCCCAACAACATTACCATTTATCGGAAGACAAGGGAAGCTGCCGAACAAGCCTATCTTAGCTACGTGCGTGTAGGTAAAGACTGCGAATGGCTCGGCAAATGGGATGGTAAAAAATTCCACGAAAGCAATCCGCCACAAGTTACTATCTAGCTTTCATCTATTTTCATGCAGTGATCGATTTTACTATGAGCAATGATGCCTTCATTTTATAAGGCTTTTTAGCTCCTTTCCTGCATACTATTATATCAATACATACGAACGATTCAGGATTCGGTTTTTAAATCGGATCCTGAATGACAACCGCTAAGTTTTTAGCAACAAACATGAGTTGGATTATTAGGGACAGGGCTCTCCGTCAAATAATGGTTCTATCGCCAAACGAAATAGTTGTTTTTTGACCGAGCTGACCATCATGCCCTTGTGTGGCACGAAGCTGTATAGTCTATTACTACTGCTTCCATGCTTATTTTTTCTCTAATCTAAAAAACATTAAAATGGCTGAAGAAAACACAACAGTAATTGATGATGCATTAAGCTGGGTGAAAAAAAAGGGTTACTCCAAAATCAAAGCTTCCGGCATAGAAGACCTAGAATCTCCTTCTTCTTTTATGTTGAAAGAGGAAGCTATTTCTTTGTCTCCTGAAATTACTGCCGTAAGAAACGGACGTAAGAGTTACTTTGATATTGCATCAAAAGAAGAGGACAAGAAAATTTTGATTAGCAAATGGAAATTAATGGAGCAATTAGCTCGAATCAAAAATGGTAATTTCTTCATTTTTGTACCATTCGGACTAAAAGCATTCACCGAACGTATTTGCAAAAAGCACAATATTAATGCTCAGTTAGTGAGCTTGTAATACAAAGAAGGTTCTCACCTGCCCTTGCAAAAGGGCAGAGAACTTTTCTGTTTCTACCTTCCAATCTGGTACTGTATTCCTAATTGTACCGTTCTTCTCCGCTCATTTCGAGCATCTGTTTCATAAAAGTTTTTTAATCCCCACGATCCAAAAGCATGGACTTTCCAGTGCTTGCTGATATGGAATCGTATGCCGCCTTCCAATCCATAATTCCAGCTATTCAAAATAGGTTCTGTAATTTCACTTTGTCTGTTGTATAGCACATTGGAAGTCGTTCCAGAAAATTCATTCAAGGTGGCTAGTAAATAATCCGTATTTTCTCTTGCTAATAATACTCGGTTGACATAACCGCCTATTTGAATCGACCAGCGTGGAGCTACTTGGTATTCAATCAACAAAGGTATTTCTAGTTGCAACAAATCATTCGAGTAATCTTCCAGAGATACGCCTACAATATCCAATGTATCAAGGTCAAATGACTCTTGTGTTGGATCAGCATTCGTACCTATAGAACCACCATTTGTCAGTACATCTGACACAAAAGTGCTACTTTGTTCTGGAATGGCATTCGTTCGCATATAGTTTACTCTCAAACCGGAGATCAATTGCCATTTTCGATTATTTGCAAATGCAAAATCTACTTCTGCGCCTGCATATAAGCCGGTGAGGTAATCACCATTTCCAGCTATTCCACCAGCTTCCGCTAAAAATGACCATTTTGAAGGCTCATTAAATCGAGTATTACATTCGATAAAAGAATTATGGGGCTTCGCAAAAAGTGGTGAAATTTCAAGGCTTGGTAACATGGCAAATACAGGTATAGTGCTGATCGTTTGCTTTCCGTTACTTTCCTGAGTTGATTGTACGTTAGTCTGCTTTTCTGATGGTGCATCATTTGCTGACAAGCTGATAGCTGCATTTGGTAAGCTATTGATTGGAGTAGATAATTCTGCTAAAGAAGTCGACTTATTGGTATCCGATGCTGCTTCGCCTTGTCCTATTTGCCGCAAAGGCAAACCAGAAGCCTCAGACGAATTGCTTGCCTCCCTTTCAGAAGTTTCCGCTTTCGCTAAATGCTGCTCAGATGGTACCTCAATTTCTTCGAGGGCTACAGGCTGAGAAGCACCGAGTCCTGGAATCGGGAAATATTGCACATCGTAAGTGCCCCAAAACCACCATGCTAACAGTAACAAAGCAGCTGATGCTGACGGCCAAAACCACCAGGCAAACCGTCGCTTTTTTTGCGCAACCGGCATTTCCTGATCGAGCATAGCAGACATTTGCTGCCAGGCATTGTCCAGAAATTGATCATCTATCCTATTATCCTGCATAATTACCTGTGTTATAATGCATCTGCATTAACTGTTTAAGTTTCTTTCTGGCATTTGCCAAATGCCATTTTGAAGTCCCTACGCTAATATTGGTCAGCTCAGCTATTTCGACATGCGTGTAGCCCTCTATAGCGTATAACTGAAATACCCGTTGCGTAGCATCCGGTAGCATTTCCACTAATTTGAGGATATCTTCCAGATATAAATTGCTAAGTGAATGAGAACGCGTGGGGCCATCACGGTCTTCAATATCCAGAAAATGAACGGGCTTAGCATTTTTTTTGAAATGGTCAGAGAGGGCATGAAAAACAAGGCGCCGAATCCAACCTTCCAATGAGCCATTAAACGAAAAAGTATGTAGTTTTTTGAACACCCTTAAAAATCCGGCATTGACGATTTCCATAGCGGTATCGCGGTCTTTGGCATAGCGCATACACATACGCATCATGGCAGGAAAATGCTGACGATATAGCCTTTCCTGTGATCGCCGATCATTGGCAATACAGCCTTCCACAATTTGCTTTTCCGTTTCTGGATCCATTTTTTTGGGCATCCGAGCTGTTTTAGAATATTAACCCTAGTCTTATGGTCATTCTTTTAAACAAAAGGTCACGTACTTCCCGGTCTCCTGTAAATTCGAGTTGTCTAGTAAAACTGGCCCATTGAAATTTATAGCCAAAATCAATCAGTACATTCGCATCTTTATTTGCTCCAAAGCGATATCCAACACATGGGTGAAACATCAGCCCCCCATCCGCTTCGATAATTTGCTCTTCTTCATTAGTTGTGGCGAAGCCATAGCCTGCATTCATAGAATAAAAAAGTGTACTCCATGACTTTTTAAAATACCCTCGCGCTTCTAAAAATACCGGAAACAGTGTTTCTCCATCTTGAAAAGAATAAGAATCAACCCCTACACCAAATCCTAATCCAAACCAGCGATTAAATTGATACCCAAAGACATTATGTGCACCAATTCCTACCTGTAATTCGCCATTGGCCTGCCCATTGCTACTTGAAAAATAAATGGCATTATAAATACCATTTTCTTTGAATTGGTAGACTCGATCTTCTTTGGGCTTCGAATATTTTGATGTGTTTGATTGCTTCTTTTCCTTTTCTTCAATCTCAACGGCTTCTTGTACTACTTTGTCAATTTCACTATCCTCGATTTCGACTACAGAACCACCTTCTAATTCTAGTAACAGTACCGCCCCTTTTTCATATTCCAGAATTTTCCCTTTGAAAACAGAGCCATTGAGCAAGTAAACGACATCCTGGGTTACGATTACATCAGGGCTGGTTTGGGCAAACAACTGACCACTCAGGCCAATCAACAACAACATCAATAGTTTCAATTGCTTCATAATAATTGTCATTTATGGATTTCTAATTGCTGCTGCCCAAACCCATTATATTTTACTGTTTTTGGACTGGCAGTACACTTAATTTTCGTGGGTGTGCCCGATCAGTGATATCAAACTGATACAAGCCATCGTCACCAATTACCATAGCTACATTTAAACCTCCAAGACCGATCACATCATAGGCATTAAAGCCTTTCAACTGATCGAGCAAACGATCTCCGATTTTATCTACTTCAGTAACATCAAACACCTTCACGCCTTCATCATTTTCACAAATATAAATGGCATCATCTACCACTGATAGTCCGTGTGGGTTGTGCATTTGGTGCGTCGCCAACAACTTGGGATCACTCAAATTTGTAATATCAACTACATCCAGTTGATTAAAGAAATTTTGGCATTGGTTGCCATCTCTGAGTGTCACGTATGCAATGTTTCCTTTAACAAAAACGGGATCACATGCTTGTGCATGTTCAAACTTCGACAACTGGAAAGGCGCCGTCGGATTGTTATTATCAAAAATATACATTCCGTCATTAGCTCCAATAAATAAGTTATCACCATACGGGAAAATCGTTTCAATTCCCCAGCCAACATCAACGGTATTCGCTAATTCTGGTTGTTCGGCTTGCGCCAAATCAAACACCTTCAGTGTCCAATCATCTACCACATACAAATGCGACTTAGCAATGGTAAACTGTGCCATTGATCCACCAACGCCAACGGCATTATTAGCTGCGGTAGCTACGCTACCGGCAGTAGCATCAAAGGCCATATCGACAAACAATACATTGTTTTCCCAAAGTACGGGTTGATCGTTAAACGATGCACATTCACGCGTTTCAGTCTGTTCGGTTTCTTTGTATTCTACAATATAACCAAAATTAGAGTAGTAATAATTGTCTATGAAGACATCCTCCACGCGGTTGAGCAAGCTTGGTTGTGCCGGATTGCTGAGGTCTAATGCTAATAAATCAATGTAGTTATCTACATACATGACCCCATTTCTTACGGCCATATTTTGAGCACCAGGTACTTTAACGAATCCGATTGCTTGTGGCGAAGCAGGATCGTGATTATCGATAATGTGTACCCCCTCCCCTCTTTCATTGATAAGGAGGTAGTCTTGATAATAATAAATATTGCCCGGTTCTTGCATTGGGCGAGCACTTTCGATGGAGATATCTTGTCGAATATCGGCAGTTTCCATATATACCGGCTCCCATATTCTATAAGTGATCGTAGAAGTACATTCATCCTCAAAACAACCACTCAGACTAATACTGAGCAATGCGAGTGTCATAAAGCTGAAAAGAGAAATTCGATGTTTCATAAGCTTTTATTTAAAGATTATTCACCAGGTCAAGACGTAGGTTTAGCTCCAAAGGGTTGGGTTATTCTTAAATTTTTCTACAAATTTTTCTGGTCGGATATTCGGGCTACTGCCAGGCTTTGCCTTTCTTTGTAGCATACTTATCGACAATTAGCCTGCTCACTTTTCCAATCAATAATTATCAAATGAAGATTTTACTAAACACGATTTTGTTTTTTGTTTTGGCCTTGAGCCTACATGCTCAATTGACCATTCAAGTCAGCAGCATTCCTGCCAATACGCCGGCTGGCGATAATATTTATATTGCCGGAAACCTCAATGGCTGGGACGCCGAACATCCCTCTTATGTCCTTACGGAAAATAATGAAGGGGTTCTACAAATCATCCTGGCAGTTGATGCTGGACAACT
>JALEHC010000563.1 GCA_022763215.1 Saprospiraceae bacterium | reverse complement strand
CCCTAACGTCTACACCTGAAGAGGAAATGAACTTTTGGCTTTCGCCAGATAAAAAACAAATAGCCGTACAAGTCGGCAGAGGAAAACTAGTCGTTTCCGATATAGATGAGAAAGGTAGCCTTAGCAATAGCCGGACTTTGCTAGATGGTTGGGCTTCGCCTAGTGGCATTAGCTGGAGCCCCGATAATAAATGGTTGGCTTATGCTTTGTCAGATTTGAATTTTAATCAGGAAATCTACATTCATGCTGCTGATAACAGCCAAGAGCCTGTTAATGTAAGTCTACACCCAAGAAATGATAATTCTCCGGTATGGAGTGAAGATGGCAGCAAATTGGGTTTCCTTTCCGATCGCAACAATGGCGATGCGGATGTCTGGTTTGTTTGGCTCAATGAAGCAGATTGGGAAAAGACCAATCGCGACTGGGAAGAAGAGGAGGATGAAGACGATAAAAAGAAGAGCAAAAAGGATTCTACCTTTACCGTACAAATTGATTTTGAAGACATTCATGAAAGAATTGAACAAGTAACCCGTCTACCGGGTAACGAAACTTCCCTTGCAATTTCTACGGATGGTGAGACCTTTTATTATGGTACCAACCGCGGTGGTCGTACAGGCGGTGGTGGCAAACCAAGCTTTCACAGCATCAAATGGGATGGCTCAGAAGACAAAGTCCTGCTCAATGGCAAAACGCTTTACCAAATAACATGGGACAGCAAAGGCAAAAGCATGTATGTGATGCAGCGCAGAGGAATGTTAGGCAAGTTTACGCCTTCTTCCAAAAAGCTGGAAACCTTGGCTTTTTCAGCCAAAATGAAAATGGACAAGCCAGCTATCCGACAGCAAGTATTCAATGATGCCTGGAGAGCAATGAATGCTGGGTTTTATGATCCTGAATTCCATGGCAATGATTGGGAAGCTTTACGCAAAAAATACGAAGCACGAGCACTAGCTGCATCCACTACTCAAGATTTCCGCGATATGTTCAACGAAATGCTTGGACAACTCAACGCCAGCCATATGGGCATGTATGGTTCTGATCCGGAGGATACCCAACGCGATCGCACCGGGATGCTGGGCATAGAAGTAAAAATAGAAAACGGACAGCAACGCATCACGAAAGTATTGGAAGATAGCCCTGCTGATCGGGAAGTTAGTAAGCTAATGGTTGGCGATATTATCAAATCGATCAACGGCGAAGCCGTTACGGCCAATACCAATATCTATGCGCTGTTGAATGGAACGGCTAATGAACGTACATTGCTTGAGCTGACGAATGCTTCTGGCGAAACTAGAGAAGTCGTAATTCGACCAACAACTAGTGTTCGTACGGAATTGTATGAAGCATGGGTCAAAGAGCGCAAAGCACTTACCGAAAAATATTCGAACGGACAATTAGGGTATATTCATATCAGAGGGATGAACTGGTCCAGCTTTGAACGATTCCAGCGCGAACTGACGGCAAGCGGCCTTGGCAAAAAGGGAATCGTAATTGATGTTCGTTTTAATGGTGGTGGCTGGACAACCGATATGCTAATGACTGTTTTGAATGTCCGTCAGCATTCTTATACCATTCCACGAGGTGCAGTAAGCAGCCTCGATAAAGAAAATACAAAATATACAGAATACTATCCTTATGGCGAACGCTTGCCGTTCCCGGCATTGACCAAGCCTTCGATTGCACTTTGTAATCAAAACAGCTACTCAAATGCCGAAATATTTTCCCATGCTTACAAGACGCTTAACCTCGGTACATTAGTGGGCCAGCCTACTTTTGGTGCAGTGATCTCGACAGGTGGCTATGGCTTGATGGATGGCTCTTACATCCGTATGCCTTTCCGTGCATGGTATGTAAAAGCAACTGGCGAAAATATGGAACACGGACCTGCCGTTCCAGATATTTTAGTGGAAAACAAGCCGGATAGCAAAGCTGATGGCGAAGATCCACAATTAAAAAGAGCAGTTGAAGAACTACTCAAACAACTGAAATAATAAGGCATACAATGGCAGTTTCCTGCAAATGGGAACTGCTATTCTTTTTTGGCTTCCACCAAATACTCTTCCGCGGGCTACGAATAATATCTCACCCTCTCCTCCAGCTCAAATGTCCCTTCAAAGGTCTTTTATTTGCTGCAAATTGGAAATAAAACCACGCAGCTATGAAATGTTACTCCATTTATTTATTGTTATTTTTTGGGTTAATGAGTTTTTCGTGCAGTCAGCAACATCCATTGGCCAATCTGGATGAGGTTGATCATTTTCAGGTACCCAAAGCTCGTCTTGGCGACGGGGTTCCAGTTTCTTTGTCCTTGACCGTTCGATGGCAAATATCCAAACCAGCCGTTTTTTACAATCAGTTTGCTTCCGCAGATACCTTTTCCCATCAGATTATGTATCCTCGATTGTTGGAAGAAGTCAACCAAACAGCAGCTACTTTCATGAGTATTGATTCGGTTTTTAACGGCCAGCGACAGGCTTTTATCACTTCCGTGAAATCCGACTTATTGCAAACACTGGAAGAAGACGGTATTCAAATTAAAGAAATATTTGTCAAGGACATTGGGTTTCCGGTCAGTTACACGCAGGCAATGGAACAAGCAGGGCTTCAGGAGCAAGAACTAGAGCGTATTCGTCAGCGCAATACCATTGATATTGCTCAGGCAAAAGCATCTGAGAAAAAAGCCGAAGCCCAAGCCAAGGTACAAATTGCCGAGGCCAGATCAGAAAGCGAAATTGCCCGGATACAAGCCCAAACCGAGAAAAACCGACGCCAAAGCCAACTGGCAAAGGCAGAAACCGAAGCACAAATTGACCGCAAAAAAGCCGAGGCTGAAGCCGAACGTTTAAAGCTTTTAGCGAAAGCGGAACTCGAAAAGCAGGAAGACTTGAAAAAACTGGAAATTCAAAAGAAAAGAGAATTCAACCAACTTGAAGTTGAAAAAAGAAAAATGATGGACAAAGCTGATTTTGAGCAACAAATCGAATTAGCTAAGGTATATCAGGCGAACCCAGTTTATGCTTCTTTCGTTGTAAACAAAGAATTGGCTTCCAAAGTAGAGATTGCTGTTTTGCCGACAGGAACCGACCCCAATGTGTTTGGCAGTTTACTCAAACAAGGAGTCCCTCAGAAAGAAAATAACCAAAACTAAATGAAAATGCTACGCAAGACATTGAATAGTCCCGCTTTATTGATTCTCTTATTATTAGGAATTTTAATTCTAAGTCATATTTAAACTTATCCCAAAAGGCGGAGCAAAGGTGCACGTCGACGAGTAGAGACTACGACCTGCGCTCCGTCTTTCATTAACAAATAGCCGCCGTCCTGTTTGAGGAAAGCTTCTATCCAATCCAGATTAACTAAGTGGGACTGATGTACCCTTATAAAACCATGTGGGCTCAACATTTTGTCAAATTCCTTCAGCGTTTTTGTGACCAATAATTTTTGGCCATTCCCAAAAAAGAATTGAGTATAATTCCCAGATGATTCGCATCTGACTATTTGGTCTATTTCGACTATATGGATTTTTTCGAGCGTATGTAAGGCGATCTTTCCAGTTAATTCCCCCTTATCCATAGTCTCTTTCAGTAGTGCGTAAGTGGCTTGTTGGTCCTGCAATTGATTTCTAACCTTTTCAACGGCTTGTTGTAATAACTCAGGATCAATCGGTTTGAGCAAGTAATCGACGGCAGCCACTCTGAATGCATCCACTGCAAAGGCATCCGAAGCAGTTGTAAAAATCACTTTTGCCTTGAGCTGAGGAAAAATTTCGAGCAGATCAAAGCCCGTTCCATCCTGCAATTGAATATCCAGAAACAAAATATCCAGTTCATTTTGCGTGCGCAGCACTTTTGCCCCTTCCACTACCCCGGAAGCCGTAGCGACCACCTCCACATTGGGGCAAAACGAATTTAAATCCATTTTTAGGTTTTCGATGGCATCCGGCGCATCGTCTATAATGATTGCGTTGAGTGGTCTCATGTTTTTGTGTGTGAAGTTTAGTTGAACGTACAATTTAATACATCTTGATTAGCTACATCCAATCAAGGTAAGGAGTTTTCCAAAAAAAGGGCGGTTATGGTCAATTGCCGAAATTTCCTATATCAATTTTATAGTAAAACTATCTTTGAAGTATGTATTTGCCACATTTATGAACAACACAAAATCCTGCTTCTTTCCAGGTCTTGGCTCCAATATATAATTGCTGTATTGGGCGTTTATCAAATTTAAGTAGTTAGACGGAATTATAAACAAGTGAAATTTTATAGGGTCAGCACAAAATAATCGCATTATTATCAATTAGTTAAATCATTTTTCGCTGACAAACTTCACTGATCTATAATTTTGATCCGTCACTTATTGCCATAAAATAATAACCAGGAGAAGCATGAAAAACATTTGGGAATTAGTATCAAACATTGGGGTAGATGATCATGTTTCGTCTACTGTAATTTGGAAAATAAGGCTCCTAAACCAGATGGCTTTGTTGGCGCTTGTATTGCAGGCAGGGCAATCGCATTTAATTAATATTTAAGATTCGTTCTCTGACGCTAATATCCCAAGCTGCTTTGAGTCTTTTAGTTTTGATACTGCCCTTAGCTT
>JALEHC010000562.1 GCA_022763215.1 Saprospiraceae bacterium | reverse complement strand
GACAACTATTCTGAAGAAAATATTGTGGCAAGAATGATTGATGGCCTTGGATATCGCTATTATTGGGCAACGAAAGACCTCCGACCAGAGGATTTGGCTTATAAGCCGAGTGAAGATAGCAGAATGGTTAGTGAAACTTTGGACCATTTACTTGGGCTTTCCGAAACCATCCTTAATGGCGTGAAAAACCAACCGAATATTCGTCCGGCTGATCGCCCTGAACGCTCTTTTGAAGAGCAAAGAGCTCAGACATTGTACTACCTTAAAGAAGCTAGCGATTATTTGCGTTCCGCGAAAGCGGGAACCATAGCAGAAGCAAAAATTATTTTCCAAAGAGGTGATCGTTCCTCAGAATTTCCATTCTGGAACATGCTCAATGGCCCCATAGCTGATGCGATTTACCATGTCGGTCAGGTCGTTGCTTTCAGACGTGCTTCCGGCAATCCTCTAGATGCAGGCGTCAATGTATTTATGGGGAAAACCAGAGAATAAACCCTTATCCATATTTTTAGTTATATTTTATATCCTTAACCAAATTATTGAACCAACAAAGAATCCAAATGACAGAGATGACCATGGCTGATCTTAAGCTCAATACAATAGAAGAAGCTATTGAAGATATAAAAGCAGGCAAAGTAATCATTGTAGTGGATGACGAAGACCGGGAAAATGAAGGCGATTTTGTCTGTGCTGCCGAAGCCATCACCCCCGAAATTATCAATTTCATGGCAACCTATGGCCGCGGCCTGATTTGCACGCCCATTACTGAAAATCGAGCCCTCGAATTGGATTTACACCCAATGGTTGCCAAAAATACAGACTTACATGGTACCGCATTTACCGTATCAATTGATTATTTATTCAAAGGCTGTACTACTGGTATTTCTGCTTATGACCGAGCTACTGGGATTAAAGCTTTGACAGAAGATAGCACCAAGCCAAGTGATTATGCGCGTCCAGGGCATATTTTTCCATTAGTAGCCAGAGAAGGGGGCGTTTTAAGACGCACAGGACATACCGAAGCTTCCGTTGATTTGGCCACTTTGGCTGGACTATACCCGGCTGGCGTTTTAGTAGAAATACTAAACCCAGATGGAACCATGGCTCGCTTGCCGCAATTAGTGGAAATTGCCACACAGCATGGTCTCAAAATCATAACGATCAAAGATTTGGTTGCTTATCGCATGGAACGTGAACGCCTAGTTGAACGCGAACTCAATTTTGAAATAGAAACGCCTGTTGGTTCCTTCGAATTAGTCGCATTTACCGAAAGGAATCACAATATGACACATATGGCGATCAAGACAGGTCAGTGGGAAGTTGATGAACCCGTACTTACTCGGGTACAGGCTGCCACCAATGCAAACGAGGTTTTAGGGCTGATCTTAGGTGGAGGTAGTTCGGAAATTTCTAAGTGTCTACACCGCATTCAAGAAGAGGGAAAAGGTTTGTTGTTGTTACTTCGCTATCCGGATGATGCTAATGGCTTGCTCCCATCATTAAAAGCACTCAAAAAGCAACAAGAAGAAGGTGAAAAAATGGATGCATTTATTCATCGCCCAAAAAACTCCATTCAGCGTGATCTTGGGATTGGTGCACAAATTTTGCATGATTTGAATGTACGTAAGCTTCGCTTGTTGACGAATAGTCCGCGAAAACGAGTCGGTTTGATTGGTTATGGATTAGAGGTGGTGGAAGAAGTTGGAATTTAAAGGTTTCACAGTTTTTGTGGCACTTATCACAAAAAATATAAATCTTGTGTGCTATTCTACTCAGAGCAAATTTTCGAAAGTTGAATAAGATAGCACGATTTTTTCCATTCATTGAAAGTCTAAAAGGCTATTCCCGATCATTGTTCAGGTCTGATGTGTCAGCAGGGTTGACCGTCGGAATTATGTTGGTGCCGCAGGGAATGGCTTATGCTTTTTTGGCAGGAATGCCACCCATTTATGGACTATACGGAGGCTTAGTGCCTCTTTTTTTATATGCCTTTTTTGGTACTTCTCGTCAATTGTCAATCGGTCCAGTTGCGGTTTCTTCTTTACTCGTGTTGGAGGGCTTTCGCCAAATAGCAGTCCCGGGGTCAGCAGAATACGTTGGTTTGGTGATCCTGGGAGGGCTGATGATTGGTGTGTTACAAGCACTTTTTGGCTTGCTTCGACTTGGCTTTCTGGTAAATTTTCTCTCGCATCCTGTTTTGTCGGGCTTCACGACTGCCGCAGCTATTATCATAGGCGTGAGTCAATTAAAAGACCTACTTGGTGTAGAAATTCCGAGGTTTGCTTATGTCCATGAGACGATTGGTTATGCCATCCAACATATTGGTGAAACCAACTGGATATCAGTGGTGGTCTGTGTTAGTTCCATAGTTATCATGTTGATTTTAAGATCTATCAGTAGAAGTATACCCGGTGCTTTGATTGTAGTGATTATTGCGACATTAGTTACCTATGGTTTTAGGCTTGACCTGAATGGCTTGGAAATCATAAAAAATGTTCCGGCTGGTTTGCCAGCTTTCGAAATTCCGGGCATGGACTGGAATACGATACAAACGATATTTCCGACCGTATTGACGATAACGGTAATTGGGGTAGTGGAGTGTATCAGTATTGCCAAAGTCATGGAAGCGCGTCATAAAGAATATTCTATTCGTCCCAATCAGGAAATGCTGGCTATAGGAATTTCTAAGATTGGTGGTGCCTTTTTTCAGGCATTACCTACGTCTGGTAGTTTTACTCGTTCGGCCATAAATGATGAAGCGGGTGGAAAGACGACGATTTCTTCTATTATCACAGCCATCCTTATTGCCTTGACCTTGGTGTTTTTGACGCCCTTATTTTATTACCTGCCAAAGGCGGTGTTGGCGGCTATCATTTTGTTGGCCGTACGATCCTTATTTGCGTGGAAAGATGCTATTTTCCTATGGAAAACCCATCGAAAGGATTTGGTGATGATGATCATTACTTTCCTGGCTACTTTGGTGTTAGGTATTCAATTAGGCGTATTGATCGGGGTTGTGTTGTCTATTGTTACTGTATTATACAAAAGTTCTAGGCCGCATTATGGCATACTAGGGCGAATACCAGGGACGACTAATTACCGAAATATTCTACGTTTCCCGGAAGCTAAAATACAGCCGGATGAACTCATTCTTCGATTTGATGATCAACTTTATTTTGGGAATGCTACCTATTATAAAGATGTGGTAAAAAATATGACGGAGATTGATCCAAATATCAAAGCCGTTTTTCTGGATGCACGAAGCATGCACGACATCGACAGTACGGGGCTTCTCGCTTTAAGCGAAATCCATACCCGCCTGCAAGACATGGGAATACAGTTGTATATAGGCTGCATTATTGGCCCCGTGAGAGATTTGCTAAAAAAGGCCGGATTTTGGGAAGCACTTGGCGAAGAACACATCTTCCGGGATATACATGATGCGGTTATGGCTTATAGAGAAAAAAATAACTTATCAGAGGTAACAAAAGATAGCTAGCTGGTATTTGCAAGTGAATAATGTAGTTAGATCAAAGTAATTATTGCTTTGAGAAACCTTGTAGGTACACAACTAAAGGGATTGAGTTCCGCCACGCCAAAGGGCGGGCGGAACGTTTTTTTATCTGTATTTAATAGTTTCCATATTCCAAGTCACGGCCCGGTGTGTAGGGGGCTCCTGCTTCATCCAGTTTCTTCTCTAATGATTTCAGGTCTTCGTTATAAACTTTTTTGATTCGAGTTAAAAGGGGTTTAAAGTCTCTTTTTACAATCTTTAAACTTTCTCTTTGAGTATTGGTTGGTGCAGAAGTGGAATTCCACATTTCATAAGTTAACCAACCGATGCGGTTAGAAATCGTAAACGGAGAAGGCTGGTCGAGCGTAGAGGCTATATTGTCGCCATAAAACTCTTTTCGGATAGCCTTCATCTCATCTTGTATTTTCTGAATCTCTGCATTTAGTGCAGGTGTAGGTGTCGGGATACTGTACACCGCTCTTTCGATAAATCGCATTCGGTTACCGATTTCGCTCATCATCCGACCAGCACCATCTACCAATCTTGATAAGTTTTGCGCATCTTGCTGGAAAGCAAGCAAAGCTGCACGGTCTTTTGCAGGAAGCGTAACCCCACCGAGCGTATTGAGTTTGAATGATTGTGGACCCACCAATTCGGTTAATTCCCCATTGACACTTCTGGAAAGACTAACGGTATAATCACCCGGCATGGCCAAAATACCTTCATCTTCATTGGCAAATGGATTATCAAAACTAGGCTGACTCAAACGAATTGGGCTTACAGATGGGTAGCGACCATCCCAAACGATGCGTTTAACACCTTTACTTGCGCCAGTTTTGAGCTTGCGAATAACATTTCCGTCAGTATCCTGAATAGTGAATAAGAGATAAGGCGCTTCTTCGTTGCGCTCGGCTTCCAACTCGTCGTAAGTTGGATACTTTACATCTTTTCCTTCTTTAATCTTTTCTTTTTCAGCCTTTTGGCGTTTTTGCTTCAGGGTTTTGATATTTTCTTTTACATAATAGGTAAAAGCAACACCAACTTCCGGATTATCGGCTGCATACATGGCATGTCCCTGGAAACTGTTGCCACGTAGCCCCAGTGGTAATGATTCGATATATAGCAGCCCATCTTTGATCGGGAAAATTTGAGCCTCCGCTTGTAGCGCCTCTTGGCCCATTTCCCGCAAAGGGGAATAGTCGTCCATGACATAAAAACCGCGACCAAACGTACCAAGTACCAGGTCGTTTTCTCTTTTTTGAATGGCAATATCACGCACTGCAATGGTAGGCAGACCATTAGCCAGCTTTTTCCAGTAACCACCAGTGTTGTTGGTAAAGAAACAACTAAACTCCGTACCTACAAACAACAAGTTTGGATCAACATGGTCTTCTGCAATGCTGTAGGCAGAGCCACGCTCCGGCAAATTATTGCTGATAGCAGTCCAGCTTTTTCCTTTATCATTACTTTTGTAAACATAAGGCTTGAAGTCGCCGTACTTATGATGATTGAAAATAGCATACACTACATTCTCATCGTGCTGTGATGCCAGAAGGTAGTTGACATAAGTGCGCTGTGGAGCACCTTTTATATTATTGACGTCAATTTTAGTCCAAGTCTTTCCACCATCTGAGGTTAACTGAATCAATCCATCATCTGTACCAACGTATAGCAAGTTTTCATTCAATGGGCTTTCCGCGAAAGCGACGATAGTACCGTAAGGCGAAGTACTCGCATTTTTTGCAACTGCATCCATGCTTTGCACACGTCCCATTACTTTCAAAGTATTGCGATCAATCTGACGCGTTAAATCATCGCTAAGCACTTGCCAAGTATTTCCGCGATCATCACTTTTAAATAGCTTATTGGCTGCAAAATAAATGCGCGTAGCTTTGTGTTCAGATACCGCCAGGGGGGCATCCCAATTCCAGCGATAAGCATCTTCGCCGTCTCTTGGTTTGGGTTGAATACCCATGGCTTCGCCACTTTGACGATCAAAACGAACCAACACACCATATTGTGACTGTGCATATACGATATTGGGGTTATTCGGATCGACCTGAGATTCGAATCCATCACCGCCTTGTGTGATAAACCAGTCAGAATTCATGATACCGTGCTGGTTACGCGTACGGGAAGGCCCACCAAGGCTAAAGTTATCTTGTGTACCACCATATATATTATAAAATGGCTCATCATTATCGACGGCTACCTTATAAAATTGAGTTACAGGCAGATTGGCTTTGAAATTCCAGGTTTGACCAGCGTCAAAACTTTCGTAAATACCACCATCACAACCTACCAGATAATAATCCGTATTATCCGGATCGATATACATGCAGTGATTATCAACATGCTTGTACTGTTCGTTTACCATGCTGAAAGACTTTCCTCCATTGGTCGTCCAATGCAGCCAGGTATCCATGGCAAAAACAATATCCGGATTGTGTGGGTGCGGTACAATTTCTGTATAGTAATTACCGCTGGTGCTGTAACCACTTTGCTTTGACCAGCTAGCGCCACGATTAGTAGATTTGAAGAAACCACCCTGGCCTTCTGCTGCTTCTATCATTGCATAGATTACTTCTGGATCGGCAGGTGAAATCGCTAATTCGATTCTACCTTTTTCAACGGCTGGTAATCCGCGTTCTACTTTTTTCCAGGTTTTACCGGCATCTTCTGATTTGTGGACACCACTTCCAGGTCCACCACCTACATAAGTAAATACATGACGGCGACGCTGATAGGAAGAAGCATATAAAATGTCCGGGTTGCGTGGGTCCATAACTACGCTAGTGACGCCAGTATGCTCATCAATGTCGAGTACTTTCTCCCAATTTTCACCACCATCAGTAGTTTTGTATAAGCCTCGGTCACCACCTTCATTCCATAAAGGGCCGATAGCAGCTACATACACGGTATTAGAATTACGTGGGTCTACCAATATCTTGCCGATATGTTCTGAATTTTTGAGCCCCATGTGTTTCCAGGTTTGGCCTCCGTCTTCAGACTTATAGATTCCGTCACCGTATGCTACAGATCGTTGGTTGTTGTTTTCACCCGTTCCGACCCAGAGGACATTAGGGTTGTTGGGGTCCATGGTAATGCATCCGATGGAATATGATCCTTGGCTGTCAAAGATCGGTGTGTAAGTCGTACCCGCATTGGTTGTCTTCCAAACACCGCCAGAGGCGGTTGCCACATAATAAACGGCTCGGTTGTCAGGGTGCACGGCAATATCTGAAATTCGGCCAGAAGTAAGTGCCGGGCCAACGGATCGGAATTGTAAACCAGACAAAGAAACAGAATCGAGGTAATAAGAAGGCTTTTCTTCTTTTTTGTCTTTTTTCTTTTTTTGGCTATAAACAGGTTGGATTAGGACGAAGCTGAGCAGCAAGCCCAGCACAAGTGATATGTTTTTCATGTACTAGTTCAGTTTTGGTTATTCCAAATATAATCAATCTGAAGTAATCCGCGAGGAAGGTGATGTACGACATTTGATATTGGCGAAACGGGTTTTAAGAAAATTTTAAGAATAAAAGGAAGTGACTACCCGTGACCCCATCTAAAAGTCGCGTCATAAGGGTGTACATAAAACGGAAAACACTATAAACAACCATTTATTAATTCGCCAAAAATTAGATTCCCATGAACATAACCAAATTAATTTCAATCGCATTTAGTCTGACACTTTGTTTTGCTTTCCCTGCCTTCAGTTTTGCACAAACAACCCCTGTAAAGAAAGCAGAAACGAAAGAATTACCTCAAACCAATGAACAGGATGAGGTTGAAAAAAAGGAAAAAGCAGAGAAAAAAGCCAAGCCGAACAAAAAACAAAAAGCCAAAAAGGAGCGCAAAAAAGCTAAAAGAAAAGCTGCTGTGGCGGATATGACGGACGAAGAAAAAGCAGCTTGGAAAGCAGAACGCAAAGCTAAGCGTGAAGCCTGGAAGCAAATGACGCCAGAAGAGCGCAAAGCTGCTAAGGAAGAAATGAAGGCTAAGCGCAAAGCACAAAAGAAAGCCAAAAAGGCTAAAAAAATAGAACAGTAAGATCTAGGGTTTATACACAAAAGGAGTGTGCACTGCCACTCAAATAAACACAAGAAATTGGAGTAAAGTAAGGGGTTTATCAGGTCCATTCGCTACGGCGGATGGACTTTTTTGCTTAATTGCTTACAGTATTTCATTTGGCGAAAGCCAAACCCAACAAGTCAAACTGATTTCCAGTATTTTAGAAAGTGACTATAGACAACAAAAAACAAAAAATTCTATTAGGATATCTTAATGGATTTCCCTCATTACAAACTCAAAAATTGTTGTCTATGAAAAAAACTTTACTACTCCTTAGCTTTTTAGGTTATTTCGGCTCTGTTCAGGGCCAACAAGCCTCCGTTCAATTCCTCAACTTTGATGATGCCACCATAACGGTATTTGGCGAAGCAGTCGAAATTTTACCCCAGCAAACGCTTGTAGATGGGTTCTCGGCAGCAGATGGCGATATTTTTCTTTCCGGCACCTACTTGTTAACCAATAATAGTGGCTTTACTGTGCAGGCATCTGTTATTATGAAGGTTAGCCCTGAAGGAGAAAGACGCTGGGCCAAATCTTTTCCGGATTGGGGTATTCAAGAACATGCTTCTGGTCAAACCGTAGCTACACCCACCAGTGATGGGGGCATCGTGGTTTCATTCCTTGACTTGTATACTAGTAATTTTTTTCTGGTAAAATTTGATTCAGAAGGAATCGTTGACTGGTCATTGAAGATAAGTGAAAACAGCCACTGGCCATTATTTACCCCACTTAATTTAGTCGAAACTTCCAATGGTCATATAGTCCTTCTGGGCGGTAATGCTTACACCGGAGTTGCTTCTTATCGATTGGACATGGCCACCGGAGCGGTGATCAACCAAGGCAGCTTGGATGTTAGCCAAAACTTTTTGGTGAATGACATGGAAGCAACCAGCGATGGCGGCTATATTCTGGCCGGCGGATTGGAGAGGTCTGGAGGTGGTCATAATAATCAGGATTTGACTATTGCTAAATTTGACGCCGAAGATGAGGTCGAATGGTTACATGTTTATCGCGATGAATTACCAACATCAGGCACCGCAATTTATGAAATGGAAGATGCTTATGTGGTCGTTGGAAGAGGTTATTTTCCCTTCTTTTCTGCAAGTTTGAATAAAACAGACGGGATGGTTAATTGGGCACGTACCTATAATTTTCAGTCGATGAATACCACTAATACTGCACTGAATGCAATTAACCGGAAGGGAGATGAATTGTTTGTTAGTGGTACTTTTACCCAGAACTTAAATTTTGTACAGCACACCTTTTTAGGAAGCCTTGATTTGCGGAGCGGTGACTGGAATTGGCAAATGGGCCGACGTGGAGAGCAGGGTTTACATCCACAAACGGTGCGCTATGCTTTTCCGACTGAGGATGGCGTCCGTACGTTTCATAGCGAGTCCAATATCGTGGTTATTGATATGTTGATGGACGCTGAACAGCCAGTTGGTGGTTGTGAGTGGAGCTATGACATGGAACTGCCCTATACTTTGGTGGATGGCACTTTGCCAAGAGGTGGTTGGCCTTATACCTCCGCAAGTTTTCCGGGGGTATATATACAAGAAAACACCTCTTTCAATATGGAGAATCATCTACTGGCTATGAATACCTACTGTGAGGATCAGCCTTTCGGCAAATCAGAAGAAGAGGAAGAAGTCGATCCATTTTTATTATTAACAGATATAACAATTGCGCCAAATCCTACACTTGGGTATATCAGAATTGCATTGCCTGGTTTTGAAGATGAGGCGATACAGGTCAATATCTATGATATGGCCGGAAGATTGCTGGACCAGCTACAGGATTCGGGCTCTGCTTATCTGGAATATGATATTTCAGATTATGCTGTTGGAACGTATATCTTCCAAGTACAGGCTGGCTCAGAGACAGCCATCAAAAAAGTAGTTAAAGCAGGACTTTAATAGCGTATGTATATATTTCAGAGGAGAATCAGGATTTGGGTTCTCCTCTATAACTTTTGATACATGATCAGTGCATCAACATAGCCTTTTTCCGGGTGGTGAAAAGCATCCGGTGCACGACCTACCACTTCAAATCCGATAGATTTCCATAGATGGACTGCGTTTTCATTGGTACTGACTACAAAATTAAATTGCATGCCATGATAGCCTGCTTCGCGGGCTATATTCAAAGAATGTAGTCCCAGCATTCGGCCGATGCCTTTCCCTCTTGCCTGAGTACTCACCATGTAAGCAGCATTAGCAATGTGTTTGCCATAAGCAGGCTGGTTGGGGCGGAGGATATATGCCCCGAGAATTTGCCCAGCTTCCTCTGCTAGGTAGATCGTATTTTCCAGGTTTACCCAAAATGATTCGATATAGGACTTTGGAGTAGAAGGATCATAGGGATAATACACCCTTTGGTTTACGATTTCCAT
>JALEHC010000561.1 GCA_022763215.1 Saprospiraceae bacterium | reverse complement strand
ACCGGCCATATCGAACACGGCCATTTGAATACGTCGCATGAAGTTTGATTTTTTTCTGTAAAATTCTCTGCAAAATATGTTTACTTATGGTAAACATGAGCCTGTTTTTATAAACTTAACTTAAAGTTAATATTTGTTTCTTTCTTATGCTGTTTAGTAGCTGCAATTTTACAACTAAGAATTGGAAATAGTTTACAAATAGTAAATATATGGCCGGTTCTTAATGAATGCACCCAATTGAGCAAATCGCTCTTTCTGACTTTGAGACGTAAACAGGCATAACGATGATCCGAAACCTAACTACTAATCTTCTGCTCCTACTTTTGCTCTCTTTATTATTTGCCGCAAAGGCAAACGCACAGACGGGTAATATCTCCGGAACCATTAAAGATACAAATAACCAGCCTTTAACCGGAGCAACTGTGCTCGTATTAGGCACTCAAATTGGCGCCACAACCGACATAGATGGCGGCTTTAAGCTAACGGATGTGCCGGTTGGTAAATTTACCCTTCGCATTAGCTACATTGGATTCGAAAACCTGAAAAAGTCCGGTCGGCTTTCGCCAAATCAAACACTTGATCTTGGAATCATTACACTTGAAGCAGACGTAGAGCAATTACAGGAGGTTGAAGTGCGTGAGCAACTCGAAGAAGGCGGTGAAATGACAGCTCGCCTGAAGATGCTTCGCTCTGATCGTATTGCAAATGTAATCGGTAAGGAGTCAATCGCTCGTTTGCCAGATAAAAATGTGGGCGAGGCTTTCGCCAGATTAGCAGGTGTCGTACTCGAAACAGACCAGGGCGAAGGAAAGTATATTTCTTTCAGAGGTACGCCGGTCGACTGGAGTAGTACGCTTGTCAATGGCGACCGTATGCCGATTGCGAACGAAGAAATGGTCGGTCGCTCGCTCAATTTTGATGTTTTGCCAACGAGCTTGGTCGCTTACCTGGAAAATACGATTAGCCTGACGCCGGATGTTGAAGGAGATGCGATCGGAGGTGTTGCCAATATGGTAACGAAAGACACCCCGACCGATTCTACAATGCTGGAAGTGCAGTCAGGTATTGGTTATAATGCCAAGTCTGGCAAACCAGTATGGAATGGTTCGATTACCTACGGTGATCGGTTTTTTAATAAACGGCTGGGTGTGCTGGTGGGTGGATCTATTTTTAGTCGCAACTGGGCAACCGATAATTTTGAAATTTTCTATGGAAATAACGACAACCACTCGCTACAGCGTCTGGAACTTCGTCGTTATGATGGGCTCAAAACATCTTATGGTGCTAATTTTAAAGTAGATTATCGATTTTCGAATCGCCATCTGATTTATGCCTCCGGATTTTTGGGGATTACAGATGATAATGAGTTTAATCGCAAAACACAATTCAACTGGGTAGCAGGTGTGGGCCAGTCTATTCGTTTGCAGAATATCCACAATATTCTACACAATCAGTTGACTGGTATGGAAATTGGCGGGCATCACGAATTTGGTAAGCTACAAATGGATTGGAAAGCAGCGCAATATGAAAATCAGTTTTCTTATGGCGATGTACCCTTCGATAATGGAGACCCGCGCAATGGCTATTTTGTCATTGAGTTTGAAAAAGTAGTTCGGTATAATGACTACCTCAACTTGGACGAAGAGGGAAATATTACCGATCCGTTTAACGCATTTACTCGTCTCAAGTTATTGGATATAGATAGTCCGGTCGAAGATTATGGCGATCATTACGAGCGTATCCTTCCGTCTTACGACGAAATAGTAGCGGTGAAGCCTTCTGACACGATGTTTGTTTTTAACAAAGCTTACACGGAAACTAATGAGCACACCGAGCGCGATCCATTAGTGGCTCGACTTGATTTTACTTATGATTATTCGAGTAATGTCAAATACAAAGTTGGTTTTAAGTACCGTACTAAAGAAGGCAAGCGTCAGTTGGGGCTTGAGGGCTGGGTGCGCAATCCGTTGGCACCAGGCGTAATTGTGAATGAAGAATTTGATCCTCAATTTTACAATAATGACAATGACTTTCTGAGTGAAATCGGTGCTCCTTATGCAGGAATGTTATTTCCGTTTTTGACGGACAGTCAGATTGATAATTTTATACCTCAACTCGAAGCAGAGGATCGCATCACTTTTATTCCGTTTGGAACAAAAACACCTTTTTATAAAGAATTTATTGGGTCTTCTTTTCGCTATAGCGAAGATGTCCTTGCTGCCTATGTGTCTGGAAGCTGGAAAATATCTGATCAGCTTTCGCTAAATGGCGGGCTTCGCCTGGAAGAAACCATTGTAAGAGTAGAAGCAGATTCTGTAATCGAAAATATTGCGGAAAATACTCGAAGCTTAAGCTCGGTGGTGCTCAATCGCCGTTATACGGCCCTATTGCCGATGCTTAATGTGCGGTATCAGTTTCAGAGGCAATCGATGCTTCGCTTGTCGGTATCGCGTTCGTTTCGAAGACCGAATTTCAATGAGTTGAAGCCTGGTGAGCCAGAAATTCACTATACGCATTTTCATGTCCTTTACGGAAATCCACAGCTTCGACCCACTTATTCGTGGAATACAGATTTGTCGTACCAGCATTTCTTTGGGTTAAAAGGAATGGTTATGCTTTCCCTGTATTACAAGCGGGTTATCGACCATATTTTCACTTCTTTTGAAGCACAAAGTTTGGATATATCTTCTGAATCAAATCAGTTTTTGGTACCCGGTGGCTTGGCAAGTAAACGTTATCAGAATGCTCCTTATGCCAATTTATTGGGAGCAGAATTGACCGTGAGTCGCAAACTGGATTTTATTTCTCCGGCTTTACGCCAATTCGAACTTACTGCAAATTATACCTACACCTATTCGCGAATGAAGATTCAGGCGCGGGATGAGTTGCAGCCATTACCCCGACAAGCACCGAGCTTATTTAATGTGCGATTGAGCTATAACTCCAGGCGATTTAGTGCTAATGTAGGCCTCAATTACCGCGATCCATATCTGGAAGAATTGAATTTGTTTGCACTAAAAGATCCCGTTACCGGAGAACCTACCATTATTCAACAAGACACTCAATACGATATCTATCAGGGGCAAAATCTGAGCATGGATGCTTCTTTTTCTTATCAGATTACGCCTCGCTTTAGCATTTTGGCGGAAGCCAATAACCTGCTCAATACACCTTTTGTTGTATACCGCGGTCAACGAGAAAGACCCGTACAGACCGAGTATTATGGCATTCGAGGGCAGGTCAGTTTGCGCTACACCCTGACACCAGCTTACCAGCAGCGGAAAGGAAATGAACGATTAGGAGGTGGGCATCATGGGCACAATCACTAATTCACATTAATGTTAACTTAAACTTGAGACTATGAAAGAAAGAATTCTACAATGGACACTATTGCTGCTTTGCGTGGCTTTGATGACTCCAGCAATGGGGCAACAAAAAGAACGTAAAGCGCTATTTATCGGTATTGATGGTGTACGCTCAGATGCCTTGCAACAGGCCAATACACCCAATATTGATGCACTGACCCAAGATGGTCTGTACTCTTATGACTCATGGCACTTGGGGGTAACCAGTTCTGGCCCGTCTTGGTCATCTATGCTAACAGGCGTATGGGAAGCCAAGCACCTTGTAACCAATAACAGCTATTCTGGTGCTAACTTTGGAGAGTATCCATATTTGTCTAACCCATTGAAAGAATGGAACCCAGACTTGAAATGTGTACAGGTCTTTACCTGGAATCCACAAGGAGAGGTAGGTGAAAATTCAGGTGGAAATGTATTCAACTCTAACTGGGATACCTCAATTGATGCAGGTGATCTTGGTCAGGGATTGGTTAAAGAAACAGCGAAGTTACAGCTTTTAGATCCGGAATTAGATTTCCTATTTATTCACTTTGATGAAACCGACTCGGCTGGCCACGGATTTGGCTTTAGCCCAAACGTACCCCAGTACATGAATGCTATTGAAGGTGCGGACGCTGAAATTGGAGAGGTGATCAATGCTTTGCGTAATCGCGCAACCTATGATAATGAAGAATGGTTGATCGTAAGTACAACAGACCACGGCGGACAAGGATTTGGACATGGCGGAAATTCCAACAACGAACGCTTGATCTGGTGGTATGCCAGCAGTGAATTACTGCCAAGTACAGAAATTCCAAATGTAGGTGACCCTGGTTCTTACCAAATGCCAACGAATCCGGTTGATCCTGAATTATTGGAACAAGTACCTGTATTGACCGATATCGCTGTAACGGTTTTGGATTGGATGATCACAGATATGACCGGTGAAGAAATTCGTCAAATGTGGGATTTGGATGGAAAAAGCTGGTTGCCAGCAGAGTTAAGTGTGGTAACCACCAGTACTCAGAACCAATTGGCAGCGTTGCCAAGCTTTAGAGTATTTCCAAATCCGGTAACAGGCGGTCAGTTCAACATCGCTTATAATGCACTACCAGAACAAACGAATGTAACTGTAAGAAATACGCTTGGCCAACAATTGTTTGTAACTCAGGTAGCTGCAAATACACCAGCAAAGATACAGATCGAAGCAGGTCGCTTACAGAAAGGTATTTACTTCGTAGAAGTACAAGAGCAAAATAGCGGAAAAAAATACATCGCACAAAAATTGGTAATTCAGTAAAAAAGGGCGTGAAAATAAAATGCCCGGCTACGCTCAAGTGCTGAGCTGTGCATTTTGTTTTCCACTTCCTGATAATTCACATTTACTAACCACAAACTATAACAATTATGAAGTTCTTCAAACTTCGCCTTGTCCTTTGCATGGCGCTGTTACCTATTATTGGTATGCATGCTCAGGACTTTGCAGCAGTAGCCTTCAGTGGCTCTGACTATATCAGCACCAACTGGAACCCGGCTTTTGGAGCTGATCAAGACTTTTCTATTGACTTTGCTGTTCGTACAGATGGCTGGTCAAGTGATCCTTCGTTACTGTCTGATAAAGACTGGAACAGTGGATCAAATGCCGGATTTAACATTGCTCTTGCGGGCAGTGGCGCAGGAATTGATGTGAATGTGGGTGATGGCGGCAATCGGGCCGATCTGGAAGCTGGAAGTATCAATGACGGACAGTGGCACAACGTGTTGGTGTCATTTGACCGAGATGGCTTCCTGAAAATGTGGATTGATGGATTGTTGGTGGATAGTACAGATATGAGTAATGTTGGCAACATTGATTCGCCATTCAATTTTAATATCGCACAAGATGGTACAGGTACATATGGTGCAGCTACTACTGCTGAGATGACTAATATGCGTATCTGGAATGCTGCGTTGACTTATGAAAACATTGCAGATATTGTTTGTGATCAAATTACTCCGGGGCATCCTTCTTTTGCAGACCTTGGGCATTATTTCTTTATGCAGGAAGGAATGGGTACTGAAGTAAGCGATATCATTGGAGGCAATGTTGGTACTTTTGAAGGCATGCCTACTTGGGTAGGTGGTTTTTTCCCAGATGCTTCCGTTGGATTTGGCGCTTCTGTTGACGCTTCTACGGTTACCTTTGGTAATACTTCCTCTGGGGCAACAGCCTACTTTTGGGATTTTGGTGATGGCAATACCAGCACACAAGAGAATCCACAACATACTTACCTGACAACAGGTACCTTTGAGGTGACGCTTATCTCTTACGCTTTATGCGGAACACTGGAAACTACTCAGACGATCACAATCGATGAATTGACAGAAGGTTTATTGGTTTCTCTTGATCTGGATGGTGTTGACGATCAGGTTACTTTGACGAATGATCTTGCTTTCGCAAATGACCAAGATTTTACCATTGAATTGTTTGTCAGATCAGGAGGTTGGTCAGCTGACCCGGGTATCATTTCTAACAAAAACTGGAACAGCGGCAGCAACCCTGGTTTCATCCTTGCGGGAAAAACAGACGGCACAACCTGGAAATTTAACATTGGTGATGGTGGTAACCGCATCGACCTGGATGGTGGCGTAATCAATGATGAGCAGTGGCACCATATCGCAGTAGTATATGATCAGGACGGCATGAAGCAATTGTGGCAGGATGGAGCTTATGTTGCATCTACCGACGATGTAATCAATGGCAATGTAGATACCGCATTGGATTTAATCATTGGTGCAGATGGAAACGGAAACTATCCATTTACTGGTCAAGTAGCAGAAGTTCGTATCTGGGATACTGCTTTGGATAGCATGACTTTGGCTGATTTTGTGTGTGGCGCAGATGATAGCCACCCAGCTTATGACAACCTACTGCACTATTACCGTCTGAATGAAGGCATGGGAACGGCTATCGCAGATAGTAAGGGAAGCAACAATGGTACGTACAATGGTGAATGGACTACAACCCTAAACACTATTCCATCTTGTGATGGTTCGGTTGTGGTAGGCGAAGTATTCAACGCTGCTTTTTTGGCTTCTACCAGCCGTGAAGACTATATCGCAACCACTTGGATGCCTTCATTTGGCGAAAGCCAAGACTTTACCATCGACTTCCGTGTAAAAACAGAAGGATGGGATGGTGATCCGGCTATCATTTCCAATAAAGACTGGAATAGTGGCTCTAACCCTGGATTTAATATTGCTTTGTCTCCAGGTGGCGGACAAATTGATGTGAACGTGGGAGACGGCGCCAATCGTGCGGATTTAGATGCTGGGTTGATTGCTGATGGTACTTGGCACCATGTCATGGCTACGTTTGACCGAGATGGCGAAGTCGCTTTGTACGTTGATGGTGAATTAGTGCAGAGCACAGATATGAGTTTCGTCGGTAACATTGATACCGATTTTAACCTGAATATTGGACAAGACGGAACTGGTAATTACTCAGAAGGATTTTCATCAACTGGCCCCGTTTCAGAAATTGCGGAAGTGCGCGTTTGGAATCGTGTAATGAATCCAGCAGAAGTAAGCATTTGCGAAAGCTTGGAAATGGACGCAATGGTATGGGAAGACTTATTGCATTACTGGAAAATGGATAAAGGCAATGGTACTATTGCTGCTGATAGCAAAGGCGATACCGATGGCACATGGCAAGGACAAGAAGCCTGGACAAACCAGAATTCTTATCCAAATGCGATCGCTGCATTTAGTGAAGATATCTTCTTGTCAAATGTGAGCTTTATCAACCAGTCTACACCAGGCGCTTATTTCTGGGACTTTGGAGATGGAACAACTTCTGAAGATGCAAATCCAACGCACCTTTATTTGGCAACAGGTACATTTGAAGTAAAGCTTTATGTTACCAATGCTTGCTCCGTAGATTCATTGTCTAAAATGATCGAGATTACTCAGTTGGATAATAATCTTCTGACATCACTTGATCTGGATGGCCAAGATGATTATGTACAATTCGAAAATAATACCATCGAAGGCACTAATGACTTTACCGTTGAGCTATATGTAAGATCTGCTGGCTGGAACAGCGATCCGTCGATCATTGCTAACAAAGATTGGGGTAGCGGCTCTAATCCGGGCTTCATTGTCGCTGGTCGTGGTGATGGACAAACTTGGAAAATCAATGTTGGTGATGGTACAAATCGTATCGATTTGAACGGTGGCGTGATCAATGATGGCCTTTGGCACCATATCGCATTCTCTTTTGATCAGGATGGCGAAAAAGCAATCTATCAGGATGGTATGGAAATAGAATCAACCACCGAGATACTTGGAGATATCACTTCTGGTCTTGACTTGGCAATCGGGCAGGATGGTACGCTTAACTACGGCGCTTTTTTTGCTGGTCAGGTAGCTGAGGTACGTGTTTGGAATGCAGCATTAGATAGCTTGACTATTGCTAGCTACATTTGCGATGTGGAAGACCATCCGAATGCAAGTGATTTGGCTCATTATTGGAAAATGGATGAAGGTGAAGGTACTGTCATTAATGATGCTGCCGGAATGAATACTGGTTCTTATAATGGAGCGTGGATTGTTACCTCCAATACGCTGGAAAACTGTGAAGCTCCAATTCCAGTAAATGAAGTAGCTGGTGGAAATGCTATTGATTTTGACGGTTTTGACGACCACGTTACAGTCCCTCAAAACGATATTTTTGAGATTGAACAAAATATCACATTGGAAGCCTGGGTGAAGGCAAGAAGCTTCAATCAATGGGAGTCTTTCCTCAATTATGTACAAGATAATGGCTCCAACGAGTCGGGTTTTGATTTCGCTTATGTTGATGGTAAGCTTCGCTTTCGTATTATGACAGAAAATATGGGTGGCAATGACTGGAACAACAACCCAGGTGCAGAACTACCTTTGAATACTTGGGTACACGTTGCAGGTACTTACGATGGCGAAACCATCAAGATGTATGTCAATGGCCAGCTCATCGAACAGGAAAACAAAGATGGCGCTTTGGATTGGGAATTCCAGCCTGTTGAATTGCGGATCGGTGGTTATATCGATGATAACGAGTTGTACTACTGGGATGGCGCTGTTGATGAAGTTAGAATATGGGAAGTAGCTCGCACGGAGGAAGAAATCCGCCAAATGATGTGTATTCGCCTTGAAGGCGAGGAAGAAGGTCTGCTTGCATACTATCGTATGGACGAACTGGCTGGTTCCACGGTTTATGATTTGGGACCAAACGGACTAAATGGTGAAATGTTTGATATGGTACCTGCCGAAGATCGTGTCATCTCTGGTGCGGGTATCGGTGATGAAAGCATCTATATTTATCCGGAAAACTGGACCGATGTTTCGCTTTCGCTAAATAGCAATGCACAGGGAATGCTAACGCTAGATAATGTTCAAGGAACTGGCGATGGCGTTCAGCTTTACCGGGTAGATGCTACGCCTCAATTGGTAGAAGATTTCCCGATTTTGGAAAATAATGCCGCTTACTTTGGTATTGTACCTACCTTGAATAGTGCTAACAGCTTCGATTTGACGCTTGATTATACCGATGTGCCGGATGCTTTGGCTGATGAAGCTAATCTGTTACTCGGTGCGCGCCAGAGTGCAGAACAAGCAAGCTGGATTAATACGGCTGCTGTCGTAGATGAAGCTAATGATCAGATTGTAAAAACTGCCATTGGTGGTCGTCGTGAAGTCGTACTCGGTAATGGTGGCGATATTAGTTGTGCATTCCCGAGCAATGCAGTACTAAACGACGCTACTTTCTCTACACTTGATATTTCTTGGTCTTCTCCAGCTGGCAGCACCAATGTTGAATTTGGTCCTGCTGGTTTTGCACTTGGCAATGGTACATTTGTTCAGAATGCAGAAGGTAATATTGTAATTATCGATTTGGAAGCAGCTACTTCTATCGATTTGTATCTTCAGGATATTTGTGGTGATGGTGAATTCAGTACTTGGGTTGGACCATTTACTTTCTCTACAGAATCTTGTCGTCCGCCAATGAATATTTCGGTAGATGACATTGCGGTAAACGCCGTAACCTTTGTTTGGGAAAACTCTGACAATGCGACTTCCTACAATATTGAATGGGGATTTGCTGGGTTTCAGTTGGGACTTGGTATTGCTATCAATGATGTGGCGGAAAGCGGCTACCGTCTGGAGGGCCTTCCGGCAAATACAGAACTAGAGTTTTACGTGCAAAGTATCTGTGGTGATGCAGGCGAAAGTGAATGGGTTGGACCATTTAGTTTCTCTACATTGATGGTAAATCTGGATGAATTGGATGCCAACTTCACGCAGATGGTATTGTCGCCAAACCCGACTTCTGGCCGCGTTATGGTACAGGTCTTGAGCAATATCGACATGCCACAGGCAAAGTTGGAGGTACGTAACTTGTTGGGTCAAGTACTTTTCAGCGAGCAAATAAGTATTCAGCAAGACTACCGTCAGGAGCTAAATCTACAGCAACTAGCAGCAGGTACCTATCTAGTAACCGTACAATCTGGAACAGGTATCCTGACTCAAAAACTAATAATCGAGTAATTTTTTATAAGCTAAGAGTCCTTATTTTGATGAGCCGGTCCACTTTTGGGCCGGCTTTTTTCATCTCAAAAGTTAAAGAAAATTTAAGCTATCGAATATTTCGGGAATTTTGTCGGGGCGGCTGGCGTTCAAATGATAAATATTGT
>JALEHC010000095.1 GCA_022763215.1 Saprospiraceae bacterium | reverse complement strand
CAAAACCTTCGGTGACTCCAAATTTATTGGAAGCTTCCATACAGGTACCACCTTCATCAATATATCTGGAAACCAGAGGCGCCACGATATCATGGTAGTCCATATAAGAGAGGATTTGGCGGGCTTCGTCTGGGATATCTTCAAATCGTTCCGCTTCTGCCTGTGCGATAGCGTTGTAGAATAACAACAAAAAGTGTTCATATCTGATGCATGTAACAAATTGTTTTGGGTAGCGTAATTCATCCAGTCCCGCATTTGCTGAAAAGCACAGCAAGGGGGTAGTAGAGCGCTATTGCATTTTGTAAATAGTATCTGTCATGATTAGCTGATCATCTATAACGATTGGTGTGGAATGGCCAATTAAATCAGCTCGTTTAAGTATTATTTTTAATTGTCTTGAATTTTGGGAAAGTTGTAAATAATGGCTTCCAAAACCAAAGTAAATGCAATTGTTTGCGTAAAAAATGCCGTCAATTCGAGGCGTAAGCCTTAGCATTTCTTTATATTCATTGATATCTTCTTTTTTGAGAATAGCATCGATCTGATCTTGAATCGAAAAACTAAAATTAGTAGTTCCGGTCATTAGGTTTATTTCTGAATAATATATTTCTTCGCTGGACTCCCCATAATGTATGCTGTGCAAACAATGTTTGGCAGAAACGATTTTATTGAGCCATTGAGGAATACGAATGCTATACGCCAATTTTTTTGTATTCAAGTTTATGGCAATCAAATCTCGTCTGCCCAGGTTTTTAGGACTAAAGTCCTTCATTTTATCCTTTCGAATGTCTCCAAAACAAATCAATAAATCATTTAAAATGAAATGGGGTCCAATAGATGAGTTATGACTCAATTCTGGGAAATCACTTGGGTAGATTCTTGTTAACTCTTGTCCATCATCTAGCTTTAAGAAACTTAAATATTCATAGGACATATTCGTAATGACAATTTGACCTTGCCCATATAAATTCTTGCTGTAAAAGTCTTTTCTAGGTGCCGTAGGTTCAATAGAATGTTTCCATACCTCTACATTTTTTGTGAAATCATATAGCCATATCTCATTCTTAAATGCACAAAATTGCAAATTACCAATTTGCATTCCTGCGATTATGGATTTATAAGGTATTTCGATCAATGTCCCAGAAGGAATATCAAGTTTAAAGTTGCTTTTTAGAGCGTGAGAAATAAAGTATGCCTCCTTTTGATAAAGACCTACGAAAAACAGAAATTCTCCATCGATAGGAAATTGCGTATGCTGCAATTCATAGTTTCGATCCCGAATATTTATGCCTTTTGAAGTATTCGTTTCAATGGTATATTGATTTCCAACCCAAAATGCAGCTTGAAGTGGACGGATTTTCTGCAAAAACTTTAATTCATCAAACTGGTAGTCTGCATCATCAAAACCTATTTGGCGCATTCTTTGATTCCACATTGTTCGTATCGTTACAGCTTGTTAAAATTTGTTTTACCCATTTCTTCGTTTAGATAATTGATACAGTTTCTAATTTTTGCGTAGTGAGTTTTTTCATCTGGATTTTGTGCTTCCCAACTAGCGATTTTGGAATCGATATTTTCCAAATATTTATCCAAATCTTCTTGATACAGCAAATGAACAATTGCCAGTCGTTTAATCAGAGTGTAGAGGTCTGAATGATTAGTGTCATTGAAAACTTTTTCTTTGGTATACGTTTGAGACAAGTCTTTTACCTCATTCATCTTTTCGAATAATGGCATCATATATTCTTCTGAAAAACGCTGAATTAGAGCTAGAAAATTTTTTAATGATAAATCATCATGAATGAGGAATGGTAAGTCTTTAGATGCGATCACCTGATATTCAAAATGATCTTCCGTGGTAAGGGATTGGCGCTTCGTTGGGCTCATCGTCTTCGCTATTGTATCTCTGTTATACCAATGAACCTGTCCAATCAGGTGGAATTTTTGCATTGATTTTATTACCGTGGATTCTACAGCCTGAAATGAAACGGAGCCTATGATATAATTAACTTCCCATTTCGCATGAGATGTCTGAACGAATCTGAAGCCACACTTTTTTGATACGCCTTTTCGTCTTTTTCTAAAGATGGCATCATCCTCCTCAAAACTTAGCTTAAACTCATCGTTCAAAAAAAGTGATTCTAGTTGTAGCTTAATTTGTTCTTTATTCATTTTGCAAGAGCTTAAATTTTAGCCTAATAACCAAAGTTTTGAACCCAAAAATAGCCATACTTTGCGTCCTTGTAACGATAGCAACCGACATACTTCCAGCGTTTGCCAAGTATATTGTAGCGGTGGCCACGTGTGCTGATTCCGGAATCTAATAACAAACCGATGACGCTTTTTCTAGGGTCTAGACTGCCGCCACTTCCATTTTCATTGCCTGTTTTAAAGTCAGAACATTGTTTGAGAATTCGGTCCCAAGGGGCACTTTGGTCACTGCCAGTATGATCAAAAAAGCCTCTGCGTTGACAATCCAATCCATGAATTTTGGCAGCATTAAAAACACATTCTTTTGGGTTTAGCACATTTAAGGGCTGCATGCTATTCAACTCTTCAATCAATTCCATGCCTGCCTGGTAGGTATCGTACTGAAGGCCCCAAATAGACTCACTTCTGTCAGATAAATAGGCCGAAATAATCTGAGCATACACTTTGGGGTATTTTCTGACAAAATTAATTTCCAATACCATTCTTTGTTCGGCGGTATTCATGTACGAGACCTTTGAGGCCGTATTCAAGCTTCCGAAATCAACTTTGGAAGAATCTATTTTTTCATGGTAGGTAAATGTGATTTTTTCTCTTTCACATGATTTGCCCCAGTAGAAACAATAGCCATTGTTTTTTGATGGGTTGAAATGCAGCCCAATGTACTTATAACTTCTGTTATTGATATTGGTGTAAATGCTGCAAATATGTTGGATTGCTGAACGTGTGAAAGTACCTGAACTTTGGCCAGAGCTAAAGCCGCAAAGTTTGTTTTTACCTTTATAAATTGGATTCAGATTACCATCATCAATAGCAGATTTGGCCATGGCCTCTAATCCTTTGTCCCATATGGCGGGTGGAATCGGTTGCGCATTTTTGAGAATGTTGATGTATTTGGGTTGGTACTTTTGGATGTCCGTTTCATAATCCGCAAGAAATTGTTTAGGGTTTGTACGGGACTGGTTAATCAGTT
>JALEHC010000094.1 GCA_022763215.1 Saprospiraceae bacterium | reverse complement strand
GCATCCGGATAAATTTCCTGAACGGCAGAGATACAAGCAAAATTCAGAGCAGATTTGATTTCTCCGTCCAGACTTGGCACCTCCAAAGAAATGTTCACATTCTTATCTTCGATCTTCAGGTCAGTGATCATATGCATACTCACAATATCTTTACCCGACTTGGGGTCCATAACTTTTGTGAGTGCGCGATATACTTTTGATTTATCAATGCTCATACAATAGTATTTTTTCTGATGACGGCCTTTTGTTTGCTTTTCAGCAAATAAGCGACAGGCAGTCTATTTTCTAAAAGTCCTGCAAAAATAAGAACAATTGCTCGGAACAAACAGTTTCGAAAAGAAGTTTCGAAATCTTGGCATTGGTTCCTTACATTTGCAGCATCATGAATGTATATAATGATTTAAATAAACTTCCTGCTTTTCGCAATGCCGTAGTGACCATTGGGTCATTCGACGGGGTGCACCGTGGTCATCAGGAAATCATTCAAAAGGTAAATGCCTTGGCACGCAGTGTCGATGGAGAAAGTATCGTTATTACTTTTCACCCACACCCCCGTTTGGTCGTTTATCCGAATGACAGCAGCCTACGGCTGATTACCACCATAGACGAGAAAGTACAGTTGCTCGAAAAATATGGCGTTGATAATGTTGTCGTTGTGCCATTTACCATCGAGTTTTCTCAGCAAAGTGCTGATGAGTACATTCAAAAATTTCTGGTCGACAAATTTCATCCCAAATATATCGTCATTGGCTATGACCATCGTTTTGGCTTGGCTCGACAGGGCGACATTCATTATTTGCGCCATCATGGTGAAAAGTCAGGCTATAAAGTCATCGAAATCCCTCGTCAGGATGTGCATGATATTGCTGTAAGCTCTACCAAAATCAGGGAGGCACTACAAAATGGCAAGATGCGCGAAGCTAGCCGATTGATGGGGCATCCCTTCATGCTAAGCGGAACGGTTGTGCACGGACAAAAAATTGGCTCCACCATCGGTTTTCCGACCGCCAATCTCGATCCAGGACACAAGCACAAATTGATCCCGCCTCCGGGCATATTTGCCGTAAAGGCAACCCACCAAAATACAGAGTATCAGGGTATGCTTTATATTGGTGACCGCCCTACTATCAAAGAACACAGTAATCAAACAATAGAAGTCAACCTCTTTGATTTTGATCGTCAAATTTATGGTGATCGACTCAAACTGGAAATTATCGAACGTGTACGCGATGATGCTTCCTTTGGCAGCCTTGATGCCCTGAGCAAACAATTGGCAAAAGACAAAGAGGCAAGCCTCAAGATATTGGCCAAAGAGGAAAGTGAGCAGCAGCGTTTGGAAGAAATTCGGCAACAGCCGCATGTGGCAATCGTTATTCTGAATTATAATGGCCGCGAATATTTGGAAAAGTTTCTTCCTTCTGTTTTGGCGACAGCCTACACCCACTTGTCGGTCATCGTAGCCGATAATGCCTCTACCGATGAATCGGCTGCTTTTATGAAGAAAGCTTTCCCTGATGTTCAGCTGATTCAACTCAAAGAAAATCATGGATTTGCAGAAGGTTATAACCAAGCACTGGCAGAAGTAAAAGCAGATTATTTTGTTTTGCTCAATTCTGATGTGGAAGTAACGCCCAATTGGCTACAGCCAATGATTGATCTCATGGAGCGCGACGAAACGGTGGCAGCTTGCCAGCCCAAAATATTAGACTATAACCGCCGGGAATATTTTGAATATGCAGGTGCAGCAGGTGGTTGGATCGATCGGTATGGCTATCCTTTGTGTCGTGGCCGCATTTTTGGTGTTACCGAAAAAGATGAAGGCCAATACAATGACACCCAGGAGATATTCTGGGCTACCGGTGCCGCTTTTTGCGTGCGAGCAAAACTATTCCGAGACATCGGAGGCTTTGATAAAGACTACTTTGCACATTCGGAAGAAATTGACCTATGTTGGCGCTTAAAAAGAGCCGGTTTTAAGATTATGGTGCGGCCGCGTTCGGTGGTGTATCATGTAGGTGGAGGAACGCTGAGTTATAATACCCCGCGAAAAGTATACCTCAACTTCCGTAATAGTCTGTTTACGATACTTAAAAATGAAGCCCGCAGCAAAACCTTATGGTTAATACCTTTTCGGTTTATTTTGGATGGTCTGGCTGGTGTTTTATTTATGGTACAAGGAAAATTTCCGCATATTCGAGCTATTATTGATGCCCATCAATCTTATTTCAGAAACTATCGACTGATGCTCCGAAAGCGTAAAGAAATGAACGAACGCATCCAGAAAATCAGTATCGATATTCGTATGAATGATGCTGGCCGGTACAAGGGCAGCGTTGTTTGGAAATATTATGCCCGAGGTGTACGCTATTTCAAACATTTGTAATTATGGCGAAAGAGAAAGTAGAGATTGTGTTTGAAGATGAACAGTTGGTGATTGTCAATAAGCCACCACATGTCTTGAGTATTCCAGATCGGTTTTCTCCGGAAAAACCGAATCTTCAACATATGCTTACAGAGAAGTATGGCAAAATATGGACCGTTCACCGGCTTGATAAGGAAACCAGCGGAATTATTTGTTTTGCCAAAAATGAAGATGCGCACCGACACCTTTCGCTTCAATTTAGTGATCGTCAGGTAGAAAAATATTACCTCGCCTTGGTCGATGGGCACCCTTCTCCGGAACAAGACATTATCGATAAACCCATTGCTAAACACCCGCATAAAGGCGGGCAAATGACCATTCATCATAGTGGAAAACCCGCACTTTCTGAATATGAGGTGTTTGAAAAATTCAGGCATTTCTCGCTGCTAAAAGTTCAGATAAAAACTGGTAGAACCCACCAAATTCGTATTCACTTGAAGTCGATAGGTCATCCTTTAGTGGTTGATAGTATTTATGGTAAGCGAGAAGCATTATACCTTTCGGAAATCAAACAAAGGCGCTTTCGTCTGGGCAAAGATCAGGAAGAACGCCCTTTGCTTTCCAGAATTGCACTTCATGCGTTTACCCTGAAAATTACGCACCCGGAAAGTGGCGAAGTTGTTCAATACGAAGCAGAACCACCCAAGGATATGCGAGCCATTTTGCAGCAGCTCAGAAAGTGGGCTACCCTTTAGTTTTTTTATTAGCTTTGAACAAACAAAGCAAAACACCATGAACCTGGCAAAAGCAGCTCGATTATTTATCATTATTATTGGTAGTGGCATTATTCTGGTTTGGGGTAAAGATTTGCTCATACCCTTTGTACTTTCCGTCATTCTTTGGTTTATCATAAAAGAAGTCAGAAATGGTTTATTAAAGATCAAATGGGTAAGAAAATACTTTCCATTTTGGCTTCAGAGTATGCTCTCTGCACTAATTATTTTGTTGATTATATTGGTGATTGTCAATTTGTTGGGGAACAACATTCAGCAGCTTTCGCAAAAACTCCCCACCTATGAGCCTAACTTGGAGAAGTTTGGCAATATGATCAATCAACAATTCAATATTGATATTTTAGCAGAGGTTCAAAAATTCATGGGAGAGTTTGATTTTTCCAATATGCTGGGCAGTTTTTTTAATGGATTGTCAGAGTTGTTTGGCAATGCATTCTTGATAGTACTGTATGTTTTGTTTTTGATGATGGAAGAAACGACGTTTACACGCAAACTAGACGCCATGTACACCGATCCGGAAGAATTGGCGAAGACTAAAAAAATGCTCGCCAAAATTGATCACTCCATGGGTAGTTACTTTGCACTCAAGTCGCTCGTTAGTGTATTGACAGGGGTGCTCAGCTATTTTGCCTTGTTGATTATTGGTGTGGAAGCTGCCGTTTTCTGGGCATTTCTAATTTTTATTCTCAATTATATTCCGACCATAGGTTCGTTGATTGCGACTATTTTCCCGGCTATTTTTGCCATTTTTCAGTTTGGGGAGTTACAGCCTTTTCTCTTGGTATTGGTTATTGTTGGTATTATCCAATTGATCATTGGTAATCTGGTTGAGCCCAAACTCATGGGTAACTCACTCAACATCAGCACCTTCGTCGTTATGCTGACCCTTTCGCTCTGGGGGATCATCTGGGGCGTTGCCGGTATGCTCCTTAGTGTACCGATTACCGTTATTATGATTATTATTTTTGCTGAATTTAAAGAGACTCGGCCGGTGGCGATAATGCTTTCAGAAAAGGGAAAAGTTTAAATTTTTTGGAGCAATAAAATAATCTATTTTGGTTGGGCGTTACTCTTGTATATTTCACATCCACTTGCTTTCCTTTTAGCGCATTCCAAAATCATAGCTTTGCTGTTCTACATTGATTCAGACATTTTTTCTTAATCAATACTTATAAAGCTATGTCTAAAACAATCAAACCGGGCCATCGCTTGATGCCCATTATTGGGAGTTTATTACTCCTGTGTTCCGTTTTTATCTACTCTTGCGAAAAAGAGAATTTTGCCGATGATTTGGCTGAGGATGCCCCCACTTTCGTGGAAAATGCTGCGCCACTTATTTTTAACGTAAGTGACCAGGATGTTTTGTCTAGGTCGCTGGCAGGTATGAGTTTACAACGCACCAAGCTCGGTGCCGCAAGGCCAAACCCTTATTCCGTTGAAAATGTAGCAGCCGCCCACCGCAGCCTGTTCAACTCTTCAATTCAGCGGATGGAACCTACCGATTTGTATGTCAAATTTATGCCGTCTTCCTTCGAGGATTTGGAACGACTTCAAAATTCGGGAGAATTTTTCTATGACTTTCCGCTTGAATACGAGGTAGAAGTAATGGGCGATTATTTTCAGGAAATTCCGGAAGGAACATTTCCGACATTGTATGCCGTAGTAAAACCAGGTTTTGAAATGCCGGCAGTTTCGCACGAAATTTTGGCGGGCTTGTACCTCGACGAAAGCGATCCACTATTACTGGCTGAGAGTTTCCGATTACTCGGAATGAGTAACAAAGTCGAAGAGCAATTTTCGGATGCTTATTTGAACGATCTTGAAATCGAATCTTTGCTCATTCCAGACCCTTTAGATGTCAATTGTCCACCAGGTTGCGAAGTCGCATTGCGAATCAATAAGTCTACCATTCCATTTACCTACGAGTGGTATTGTGATTGCGATGGTACTGATGGGCCACAATACAATCCTTACACCATCAATGATTGTGGATGTGAAGTGTACAGTAATGACCGCAAACCGGGCGGATGTGTAAAAGTTGAAGACAGTCAAAAATCAAGCCCAGGAAATTATAATACCTTTGAACCCGTTCGTCGAGTGAAGGTCATTACCAAGGATACTTGGTTTTCGGAAAGAGAAACCTATACCGACGATAATGGCTGCTGGAAGATCAACAAAAGTTATAGTGGTTCGGCTTGGTTTTGGATCAAGTTTTCCAATGATCGCTGTAAGTTAAGAGGTACAGCGGATGGCATGAAAAGTATTATCGAATGGTCATACACGGTGAAAGACTATGTTGGTAAGCTGGCCGGACCAAATTTTAATGATATTCAGGTCATTTATCACTTGTATGGCAATTCGGGATCACAAGCTCACCGCTTCTGGGCAGCTGCCACAGTGAATAATGCAGTACATGAGTTTTATGATATGGCAGAAGAGGATAATATCGCGACGCCACCTGCCAAACTCGACATCTATATGGGGCGTAATCATACGCATGGCTATGCACTCATGGGGGCGCAGGATGCCATGATTTCTTCTCTTCTCACAGAGCTTTTAGAGTCTGTATTTGGCGCAGAGTTTAGCGAATTGCTGGGTATCGTTAGTCAATATACTATTCGTTGGCTGTTGCCAGATGTGTATGTCGGTGTTGACCAACCATTTTCCGACAAGGTAAAAAAGACAGCTTTCCAACAATTAGGTAATGCATCCAGGTATACATTAGTCGGAGAAGATTATTGGACGGCCTTGACAACGGCCAAGATCAATGCAAATGGGAATGGCGACCACGACGGCCCAGATGCAGACCTCATTTCTATTAGCGAAAGCTGGTGCGAATATCTTGGCTATGATTATACACACAGGGTTTATGGTGATTTAGCATCTGGCATTGACAATTATGAATTCCAGTTGGAACGCTTACGGTTTAAGGAACACCAACATGTACCAACAGGCCTGCATCATGATCTGATTGATTATGCGGAGTCTGGCATTTCCTGTAATGAAAGTGGAGGAGATTGTCAACAGGTGCAGGATTTCGTCAGTGGATTTACCAGAGAACAATTGTTTCAGTCGCTTAATGGTGATGTATTTTCGCTGGAAGACTATCGGGTGTACTTAAAAGACAATTATTTGGCCAGTACAAACAACCAGTTAGTCTATTTCAATGCTCTCTTTGATAGCTATGATTAATTATAATATTTTCCTCGTGCCAAGTGGTACGAGGAAACTTTAAAACTTATTACAATGAAAACTAAAATCTTACTTCTTTTTCTCTTTCCACTTCTTTGGTCTTGTCAGAAAGACAATTGTTATGATCCTTACAATCTTCATTCGATGGAAGTGCCTTTACAAATAAGCCCCTTGCAGGAAAATTTTGTTGTGGGTGATACCATTCGGGTGATTCAGGATTTTTCAGAGGTGCTTTACGATCGAAATACGGATCGCTATTTCAGTCTTCGGGATTGGAATTTTTTACCTGTTGGAATTATTCACAGAATTGATGGCGATTCGATCCCTGAGCAGAATATGATTGACTTGGCCGATCATACGGATGAAGACGTAGGCTTTGAAACTCGAAACTATCACCAAGAAATACTTTACGACTTGGAATATAAAGATGGCCGCTATTTTGCAGCTTATGAAATTGTCCTTCTGCAAGAAGGCACTTTTGTCCTTTCTCATAGTTTTGTAATACAAGAGACGGAGCACAACTACACAACAGAGCCATCATGTAAAGACATGACTGTATTTTTCTATCATCAGCTCAATGAAGGCGATAAGGAACAACAAAATATTCACTTGCTCGAAGAAAGCCCCGTCAGTCATTACAACGATTGGGTGATGGAAAAGCCAGAAGAGCGATTTTACCAATTTGGTAGTTTTGCATTTCAAGTAAATCCTCGATAATTCGAGAAAGCTCAGAAAACTGAAAAGAATAAGATGTAAGGGTTTTGCGAAAGCAAGACCCTTGCTGTTTTGCCAAGGACGTATTATAGCTTATATTTGCCTCACCAAAGAAAACAGAACACCCGGCTACATATGAATAACCCGCCGGATTTATTTCATATAATCCAGTTGAAATGATTCAACAAGATACGAAGCAACAAATACTCGATCTCAACAAATGGAAATCTACATTTGCCGCAAAGGCAAAAGACTACCAAACCGGAGATCCTTACCCTTTTGGCATTTTTGATAATTTCCTCGAAGAATGGGCTGCTAAAAACGCCATGAATGCTTTCCCGAAAGTGGAAGATGCAGGCTGGATTCACTACATCCACGTGAATGAGAAAAAGCATGGTCTAAATAAAATGGACCGTATCCCCGCTTTCTTGCAGGAAGTTATTAAGGAACTCAATTCCGAAGAATTTGTCGCAGCACTCAGTGAGTTGACCGGTATCCCTGGCTTAAAGCCAGATCCGAGCCTGGAAGGTGGTGGCCTACACCAGACCCAACGAGGTGGCTTTTTGAATATTCATGCCGATTTTACGGTGCATCCACATAAACGCAACTGGCGTAGACGCGTCAATGTATTAGTCTACCTTAACGAAGACTGGCAGCCAGAATACCGCGGAGAGTTGCAGCTTTGGACTCGCGATATGAAAGAATGTCGTCAAGAAATTTTGCCTGTTTACAATCGTATGGTTGCTTTTAATACCGATGAAGACTCTTATCACGGTTTGCCTGATCCGATTCAATGTCCTCAGGGTATGACTCGGAAGTCCATTGCATTGTACTACTTCACGGAGGAGGAAAATGCGCCGAAGAAAAGAGCGACGAACTACAAGGCACGTCCGGGCGATGGTATCAAGAGCCTATTTATTTACCTCGATAAAAAAGCCATTAGTATTTACAACTGGCTGAAAGGTAAATTGGGAATCAACGATGACTTTGTGAGTAAAGTACTCGGCTTATTTGATCGCAAGAAGAAATAGGTCGAACCATATAATATTTATAAAACCGCAAAAGTGGCATTCACTTTTGCGGTTTTGTTTTTAGTTTTACTCCCTCAAACCATAGCGATCATGAATTCGAAACAGCTACAATATTCCTTGTTTTTTCTTGTGTTGGGTGCTTTATTTTTTATTCCGTTTAATGGCGGAGTACACCTTTTTGACTGGGATGAGATCAATTTTGCCGAAATCAGTCGAGAGATGCTGCTTACGCAAAATTTTACAAGGGTATACATTGACTTTGCCCCCTTCTGGGAAAAACCACCTTTGTTCTTTTGGTTGCAGACCGCTGCGATGAACGCGGTAGGGGTCAACGAATTTGCCGCAAGGCTGCCTAATGCCATAGTAGGTATTGCAACTTTGGTCGTCTTGTTTAATATTGGTCGTACCCTTTATGACAACCGCTTTGGCTTTATTTGGGCGGGCGTCTATTTCGGAACCATCTTGCCATTTTTATACTCCAAATCAGGGATTATTGATCCGTGGTTTAACTTTTTTATTTTCCTTGGGATTTATTATTTCATTCTTTTTTACTGGAAAAAGGATCGCTTTGGACATATAAAGTTGCCTTTTAACCAATGGACTTATCTCTTCATTGGCGGATTTTTCATCGGTTTAGCGATTTTGACTAAAGGACAGGTCGCCTATCTGATCGCTTCCATAACATTTTTTGTGTATTGGGTAGACCAGCGATTCCGGTTTTATGTAAATGTGCCGGAATTTTTATTTTTCACTTTGGCAGCTACCTTAGTTACACTTGGTTGGTATGGTATTGAGACTTGGAAAAACGGGCCTTGGTTTATCAATGAATTTAATAAATATCAATATCGTTTGTTTAGTACGCCAGATGCGGGTCACAGAGGATTTCCGGGCTATCACTTTATTGTGTTATTGGTAGGTTGTTTTCCGGCTTCTATATTTACGATTCGCAACTTTTGGCGGATGCCAAATGAGCAATATGCTTATCAGGCAGACTTCAAAAAATGGATGAAATATCTGTTTTGGGTCGTACTGATCTTGTTTACGATTGTAAAATCAAAGATCGTTCACTATTCTTCTATGTGTTATTTCCCGCTAACGTTCTTGGCAGCCAATACTATTTGGCATTTGATGAATGAAAAAATTGCGTTCAAACCTTGGATGCGTAATTTGCTTTATACCGTTGGAGGTTTATTTGTATTTGCGACGGTAACACTACCATTTATAGGGATGAATGTGGAGTCGATTATACCACTAATCAATGATCCATTTGCGCAAGCGAACTTGGAGGCCGACGTCAACTGGACGGTTTGGCAAATTATCCCCGGCATATTTTTGTTGGCTTTGATGATTTTTTCGGTAAGTCAAATCATGAAGGACAAAAAACAAGTCGGTTTGATGGCACTTTTTGGTGGAGTACCTGTTTTCGTGATGTTGACCTTGTTCTTTTATATCGGTCGTATAGAAAGTATTTCGCAGCGAGCTGCGGTTGAGTTTTTTGAAAGCCTCGAAGGCAAAGATGCTTATGTAATGACGATGGGCTATAAGTCCTACGCACATTTGTTTTACACCAAAAAGCCTTATGAAAAAATCTATCCAAGTGGAAAGGAAGCAAAAGAAGAGCGTAAACGTTTTATGTTAACCGGGCCGGTAGACAAAGACGTGTACCTGGTAACAAAAATCCACAAAACCGATGAGGTCAAGCAATATTCCAAATTTGAGGAAATTGGCCGCAAAAATGGTTTTGTATTTTATAAACGACCAAAACAAACAGAATAACTATTATGGCTGCGAATATACCGATCATTCCGAAAGGAAATACCCTGCACGAAGTAATTAGTCTTGGTCAGTATTGGTATCGCATCTATAAAAACCCACATCCGGTTACGGCTCGCGAAATGATGTTTAGCTACGGGCCTAACCGAAAGCAGTACTTTCTGTTTTATTTGCCAAACCCGTCCGCCGAAAGCCGTGAAGGTAAAGCCAGAAAAAACAAAGTCATCGTCTATTTTCATGGCGGTGGCTGGATGCTGGGCTCGCCCGAAAGCTTCCGAAAAAATGCGTACATGCTGGCAGAAGAAGGCTATCCGGTAATACTTCCCTCCTATCGGAAAATTCCACGTTTCAATTCTGATCAGATTCGGCAGGATGCCTTTCTGGTTGTACAAAAAAGCCTTGAAATTTTGCGAAAGCACCAACTTGAAGATGCGGAATTGGTGATGGCTGGTATGTCAGCAGGTGCAAACTTGGCTGCTTTCCCGTTTTTGGATAGCAAAACTCGTGAAGATTTTGACATTCCAAAATCACGATTAGCCGGGCTATTGGCTTTGGGAGCGCCACTTGATTTGAGCAGAATGAATAAGAGTTTGGCGCTACAGCTATATGCCGGGAAGCCCGATAGCAAGCAATTTCAAAAAGCTAATCCGATTTCGTTTGTTGATGAGCCTGCCCCAGGGCCGGTGCTTTGTATTCATGGCACTAAAGACGGGCTCGTGAAGTACGACAATGCCCGGTATTTTGCTCGATTGTTTCGACAACACCAAGAGCATCCCCTTGATTTTGTAACAATAGAAGGCGATACCCATTTGGATATCGCCAGCTGGACTTTATATCAGGTGCATGTTCGCCAGAAAATATTTGACTGGTTGGACGCACTATAAACTCGCTTTTCGTAATTCCTCTACTTCTTCTATCGTTTTTGCGATAGGTTGCCCCAAAACTCGAGCACTATCGGCCGTGATCAGCACATCGTCTTCGATGCGAATGCCGCCAAAATCAAGGTATTCTTCAATTTTGGAGTAATTGAGAAATTGCTCAAATTTATTTTCGGACTTCCATTGTTGAATCAATTCAGGAATAAAATAAATGCCGGGTTCTACTGTCAATACAAAACCTTCCTCTAAGTTACGTGCCAGGCGTAAGGACTTGAGTCCAAATTGTTTGCTTCGCTCCTGCCCTTCTCCATAGCCCACATATTGCTCGCCGAGGTCTTCCATATCGTGTACATCTAGCCCGATCATGTGGCCAAGGCCGTGTGGAAAAAACAGGGCATGTGCACCTTTTGCCACTGCTTCGTCGGTATCGCCTTTCATTAGGCCAAGCGCTTTGAGACCATCCGCAATGATATGCGAAGCATGCAAATGCATATCGAGGTAGGTAATGCCGGGTTTGAGTTTATTGATGACACTCATTTCAGCATCGAGCACAATTTGGTAAATTTCTTTTTGTTTTTCGGTGAAAACCGGATCAACCGGAATGGTACGTGTAATGTCGGCTGCGTAATGCATAGCGGTTTCGGCACCATAGTCGCCGAGCAGCAATCGCCCAGGAACCAAAGTATTGCTATGTGAATGATTGTGTAGAGTCTGACCATTGATGGTCATAATGATCGAATAAGCCAGATGGCCCCCTCCACTTACTGCAAGTCCTTCCACCAGTCCAGCCAGTTCGGCCTCAATCATGCCCGCTTTAGCGTTCTGCATAGTAGCCGTGTGCATTTTGCGTGTGATATTGACGGCATTTTCCATTTCTGCCACTTCTTCCAGTCCTTTTTTGGAAGCCAGTTTTACAACAGATTTGATCAATTTTTCAGAAACCAGATTAGGAATTTCCTGAATGTCGGTTTGGAGCCAATGGTGAAGTTTAATTTTATTCGCAGCGCGGTAAGGTGGTAAAATGTGGATGGTACGTCCGCTCTTTTTGGCTTTCGCCAAATCTGCCTCAATTGATTTAGCAGGTGCGACCTGTTCTATAGCACTTTTGCTGGCGCGTTGGCGCATAGAAGGCTGAGGCCCCATCCATACGATGTACTCAACTGAAATATCATCGCCATATAGGGTAGTTGTACCTTCATTACAATCAATAATTGCATTCAGGTGCGGCTGATCGATACCAATAAAATACAAGAAATTAGAATCTTGACGAAAGTGGTAAGTATTGTCGGTATAATTCATTGGGCTTTCGTCATTGCCCATTAAGAGGATGATACCATCCTCTACTTCATTGATTAATTGTGTTCTTCGCTTTTGGTAGATTTGCTTATCAAACATAAAGGCTTTTTGCCAAATATAACATCAATCTTTGGCTTTTCTACGCTTAATTTCGTCTCGAATATCGGCGGCGCGCTCATAATTTTCACCAGATAACGCTTTTTCGAGTAATTCTTTCAATTCTTCTTCGGTAAGGCTTGACAAGGATTGTTCTTCGATTGGCTGGTCACGGGTAGTCGTTTCGGTAGGAGTATCCTCATTTTCCAATTCGATACCAGCTTTATCAAGAATGCTTTCATTCGCAAAAATTGGGCAACCAAAACGTATGGCCAATGCCAGAGCATCAGAAGTACGAGAATCCAACTCTACGATACTTCCATCCGGATGTTCGAAGAAAAGAGTAGCATAAAAGATGTTGTTTTTCAAGTCCGAAATAACAATTTCTTTCAGATCAACACCAATAGCAATCAGCGCATTTTTAAATAAGTCGTGCGTTAGCGGGCGGTTGGGTTGAATATTTTCGATGGCAATCGCGATGGCTTGTGCTTCAAACCCACCGATTACGACTGGCAGGCGTCGGGTACCAGCCTCTTCCTTCAAAATAACGACAAAGCTATTGGGCTGAGACTCACTATTGGCGAGTGCTATGATATTGAGTTCCTTTTTCTTCATTAAGAGCTTGCATGATTTTTGTAAGGCAGCTTCCCTTTCAGATAGCTATTATTTCGGCTTGCATCCATTAAGTTAATTCTTTTATAAGCATATCCAAAAACTAAATCCAGTTTATTGTTATACACCTACAATATGAATCTTACTGCTCGTGCTTTCTTAAGGAAGCTACCGTATTATTCACTATCAATAATTACAAATTGGATCAAAAGAAGTTGTGGAAAGGGGAAATCAATTCATACAAAGCTGTAAATCTTCAAGGTTTGATTTGAGATAACCACGCACATCCCGAGCAGCGATACGGCGGTAATGGTCTCCAAAAATGCGGGCTTTATTGTAGGTAGCGCAGTTGTTAATCGCCCATTTTACGAAACGAAGCGGATTGGTAATATCAATAAATACCAGCGATACCTCCCACCGCCCTTTCGTGAACCGTATGGCATACTTTACTTCTGTATCTGCCAGCCAGTCTTCTGCCTGGAGAACTTGTAAATCAGTCAATTTGCCCGGACTGTCAGAAACTTGTGAGAAGTTGAATTTTGGCCCCATATCCTATTTTTGCACTTGAACAAGCCTAAGATACTTTTGTTTAACGATTTTACAATAAAACTTAAACAAAATTAAACAAAAACGCCCACTACTTATGCGTAGCGGGCATCCACATTATGGGTTAAATTCAAGATTTGCCTTTTTTGCTTGAGTCAAAACGATAACATTTGCCATCATTTTTACTTCTATTTCTAAATATAATTTAAAAAAATAGTTTTAAAAAGAATTTTCATCGCTAATCAATAATTATTCCAATTTGTGTATATAATTATACGAATCGGTATCTTTATGAAACATTTTTTTTGTACTCCTACCATTCAAAATTTCCCTTTCCCGCTGTATTGTTAGGGTCTTTTTTTAAAAGTTTCCTATATTCCAACTCTTTTTTTGTTAACACTAGCTAATTCCAAATTATGCGAAACAATACCCCTTTGTTTTTTCTATTTTTCTTACTCCTAACAATAAGCCTTCAGGCACAGGATATTCAATTGCTGCGCAAGCCAGCAATTAGTCCTGATGGTAGTAAAGTAGCCTTTAGCTATCAGGGTGATCTTTGGACTTCTTCCATCAATGGAGGTAATGCCCGTCGAATTACCATTCATGAGGCATACGAATCTTACCCACAATGGTCGCCTGATGGTCAACAAATAGCATTTACCAGCAATCGCTATGGCAACTCGGACGTATTTGTCATCCCGGCAGATGGTGGCCGCCCCATGCGACTGACCTATCACTCTGGAGGAGATGGCGTTCCAAAATGGATGGGTAATGATCACCTCATTTTTGGTGGCCGACGTATGTTTACACAAGTCGAACGCGAAGCGGAAGTATTTAAAGTCCCCCTTGCCGGTGGCACTCCAGAGCGTATTATGGATGCACTTGGCCTGAGCCCAATTCCGTCTCCAAGTGGTCGCTATATCGCTTTGGTCAGAGGTACTTGCCGTTTTGAACGCGAAGCGTATAGAGGCCCTGCCAATCGCGACATCTGGGTGTATGACACCAAAAATGACACCTACCATCAGATTACCAGCGACGAAGGCCAGGATACTTACCCCGACTGGGGCGACGACAATACGCTCTATTTTCTGAGTGCACGAAGTGGCCGCTACAATCTCTACCGCCAAAAGCTAGCCGATGGCCGTGCTTCAGGCGACTTGCAGCAAATGACCAAGTTCAAGGACGAAGGTATCCGCTTTTTTGACGTAAGTCATGACGGAAAAACAGCTGTAATTGCGTATAAAACGGATATTTACAAAAAGGATATTCAGAATAATCGCAAAGTTGAAAAACTGAGCTTCGACCTAACAGAAGACTACCGTTTTGATCCGACTGAAAGTAAGTCATTTAGCAATAGCGCTAATGAGTTTGGGCTTTCGCCAAATGGTAAACAAATGGTCTTTTCGCTGAATGGTGATTTGTTTGTCAGAAGAACAGACAAGGACAAAAAACGCACCAATGCACTGACGAATACCTCTAATCGTGACCAACATCCTGCATTTTTAAATGACTCAACCATCATTTATATCTCTGACCGTAATGGCAACAATGATTTGTATATGGTACAGTCCGCTGATGCAGATGAAATTGACCTTTACAAAACGCTAAAACTAACGCACAAAGCCCTAACGTCTACACCTGAAGAGGAAATGAACTTTTGGCTTTCGCCAGATAAAAAACAAATAGCCGTACAAGTCGGCAGAGGAAAACTAGTCGTTTC
>JALEHC010000560.1 GCA_022763215.1 Saprospiraceae bacterium | reverse complement strand
CCCATATCCCACCATAACCATGTGGTCCTTTTCGGTGAGCAGAATAATTCAGGCTTTCAGAAATAATACACCACTGTACCGTCGTATTTTCATTGCTATAAAAAGAGACACACTCATCTACCGACCAGCTCATGGAGCAATGATCGACAATGATATTCTTATGAAAACGACTTCCAAGTGCGTCATCTTCGCGTTGTTTTTCATCGCCCAAACGAAATCGCATAAACCGAATGATCACATTATCCGCATCAATATAAAACGGGTAGTTTTTTACACAAATACCGTCGCCCGGAGCAGTTTGACCAGCAATGGTTAGATCGCCGTGTTTGACACTCAATGGTGCTTCTAATTCGATAGTACCAGATACCTTAAACAAGATATACCTTGGTCCAGCCGTTTCCACTGCTTTACGCAAACTTCCAGGGCCATCGTCTTTAAGATGAGTCACATAAATGACTTTACCCCCTCTACCTCCCGTCGTGTACTGACCAAAGCCTTCGGCACCAGGAAAAGCAATGACGGACTTTTCGTTTTGGGCGAAAGCCCCCGTGATTTGAGCAAAGCCGATAATGGTAAAAATGATAATGTAGTACGTTTTCAAAACAGCTATTATTTTGGGTTATGTAGCCAACTCACCTGCTTTTTGAATGAGTTGATTTAATAATTCAGATTCTTCTGCATTTGGCATGACCAAGGGGGGGCGCACTCCACCAGCCGGTTTGCCGATCAGGCGCGCACCTTCTTTGATCAAACTCACGGCATAGCCTTTTTTTCTCGATCTTAGTCGCACAAATGGAATAAAAAACGCGCTTATGATTTGATGTACTTTTTGGTGATCACCAGCCCTCAATGCGGCATAGTAGGTTGTCGCTAAATCTGGCACAAAATTAAATACTGCCGAAGAGTAGGTATTCACACCTATTGACAAATAAGCTTCTGAAATAATTTCAGCCGTTGGCACTCCTCCGATGTACACCAAACGATCCCCCAAGGTTTTGATCGTGTCATTAAGTTCTTGTATGTTTCCAGTACCGTCTTTTAGTCCAATCAAATTAGGACATTCGGCTGCTAATTCTGCAATATGTGGTGCTTGCAAAATACCATTTGAGCGATTGTAATATATGACTGGCAGGTCAGTTGCCTGCATGATGGATTTCGCGTAAGCGACTGCACCATCTGGCGGACAGCCTGTCAAGTAGGGTGGCATTAATAGCAAGCCATCAATACCAGCATCCTTGGCAATACTTGCAAACTCAATAGCTTCGGGTATACTTCGGCCAACGCTCGAAATAACTGGCATTTTACCATCTACCACTTGAGTTGCGGTTTGTACAATTTGCGTGTACTCTGCTTTGGAAAGCGAGAAAAACTCACCAGTTCCACCAGCTACAAAAACAGTCGATATATCTTTTGAAATAAACCATTTCAATCTTTCTGTATAGCTATTATTGTCAAAATTTCCCTGTGCATCCATATCGGTTATCGGGAATGACAACAAGCCATCGCTTAAAGCACTTCTAATTGCCTGAAGATTCATTTTTTTGAATTTATCACGTGGTTATTTATTAATATTTAAGTCAGTGGCCCCGGATTGAATAATACCAAATCATTGTGAAGTCCCAGCCGATCGCTGGCCACCGTCACCTCACCACTCGCTACTTTCAGGATGAGCTCAAATAATCCCCAGCCCATTTCAGCAATGGTCTTTTCACCTGTTGCTATTTTTCCGGCATCCAGATCAATCAAATCAAACCAGCGTTTGCTGAGCGAAGAATTAGAACCGACCTTAATCACTGGCACCATTGACAATCCATAGGGCGTACCACGCCCCGTCATAAAGACATGCATATTCATCCCCGCCGCAAGTTGCAGCGTACCACAAACAAAATCGCTGGCAGGCGTGGCTGCAAAATTGAGGCCTTTTGTTCGGAGTTTTTCGCCAGGGCCTATTACATCTACAATAGGGCTAGTACCCGACTTAGCAATGGAGCCTAATGCTTTTTCTACAATGGTACTCAGGCCGCCCTTTTTATTTCCGGGTGAAGGATTTGCACTTCGGTCGGCTTGTCCCTGCGCCAAATAATCGTCATACCATTTCATTTCGCGAAGCAAAGCTTGAGCTACCTTTTCATTCGCAGCTCTTGGAATTAGCAAATGGACGGCATCACGCACTTCTGTCACTTCTGAAAACAGCACACTCCCCCCTGCCTGTACAATCAAATCTGAAGCAAATCCAGCGGACGGATTTGCGGTGATTCCAGAAAAAGCATCACTACCGCCACATTGCATACCAACTACCAAATCTGAAATTGGGCAAGGTTCGCGTTTTCGTTGGTTGAGCTTTTTGAGGTGTTGTTCGGCAGTCTGCATAATCCCGGCTACCATTTCACCAAAGCCTTCAAAAGCAGGATCTTGCATATAGGTGATGGATGCACCTTGTTCATTATCTGGGACAATTCGTTCAGGTCGGAGTTTTTCACACCCCAACCCCAAGACCATTACCTCACCACCAAAATTTGGATTAACTGCAATATTTTGAATGGTTCGAATAGGCACAATAGCGGCTGGAGCATGTATCGCTACCCCACAACCATAAGCGTGCTGGAGGCCCACAGCATCGTCAACATTCGGAAATTTGGGCAGTAATTCCCGCTTGACTTTATCAACGATATAATCCGTAAGGCCTGCCACACACTGTACACTATTCGTTATACCCAATACATTTTTAGTACCTACACTTCCATCTTTATTTTTGTAGCCCTGAAAGCTATACTCGTTTAGTTTTGCCTTTGCGGCAAATGTGCCCGAAGGGCGCACCGGCTGATAAACGATACGATCCAAATCAGGTGCTTGTGGAAGTGTCATATTGCGCTCGCTGATCCAAGCGCCTTGTTCAATGGCTTCATTGGCGTAGCCAATGATTTGGCCATAACGGACGATGGGAGCATTTTTCGCGAAAGCGACCAAAGCCACCTTATGCCCCATTGGAATATATGCCTTGGTGACCACCCCATTATTCAATCTGGTATCAGGCAGTAATCCTTCCGCTTGCGGAACTACGGCTACATTATCATCAGGATGAGCTTTTATTACAAAAGGCTGGTTACTCATAAGCTTACGCAAAAGGTAAAATAACTGAAAAAATCATGATCGAAAACAAGCCTGCTAAGGCCATAACCATCAGTAGTATAGAGAAATGTCGAATGGTTTCTTCTACTTCCATTCCACTCATTTTGGTGATAATCCAGAAAGCACTGTCGTTCATCCAAGCAAAAATTTTGGAACCACAACCAATAGCCAGAGCTAAATACACCGGATGAAATGCCAAATCAGCATTCACTACGCCACTCATTACGCCCATAGCCGTGATCATGGCCACAGTGGCCGAGCCTTGAGCAGAACGCACCATTGCGGTAATAAAGAAAGCCATTGGCAATAAAGCAATCTGATAGTTGGCAGCCCAGGCACCTACCTGTGCACCAATACCGGTTTGCTGTAGCATTTGGCCAAAAGCCCCACCCGAAGCAGTGATCAGAATAATCATTCCTGCACTGCCCAATGCTTCTGTTATAAATTTCTTGAAGGCATCGCTATCGGAAAGTTGCTTCCAAAGCAAAAACATGGCAATAATTGCAGAAATAAACAATGCAATATTGGCATCGCCAATTGTTTGCAGTACTCGTTGTGCGACGCTTCCTTTTTCAAGTAAAACACCAGAAAAAGTATTGCCCGTAATCAAGAGCAAAGGCAAAATAACTGGAAGCAAGGAAAGGCCGAGAGAAGGCAAATCTTTGCTGGTTTTGTTGGAAAATTGTTCCAACTCTTCCACACTAATATCCGGCGTATCCCGCATTGGGAGTTCCCATTTTTTATTAGCCCAAAGGGCATAACCATATCCGGCCAAAACCGTAATGGCACCAATAACCAAGCCTCCAATGATCATAGCTCCTAGATCGATCCCCATTTCCTCGGCTACAAACAATGGGCCCGGTGTTGGCGGTATCAGAGAGTGCGCCATGACCCCACCTGCGATAACAGCCATCAGATAGAGGCTAAATTTGCCTCGATTGCGTACCGTCAACGATTTTACGAGTGGAATCATGAGATAAAAAACCGTATCAAAAAAGACAGGTATCGCCAGGGTAAAACTCCCCGACAAGAGTGCCAAACCACTATTTTTTTTGCCGAAAAGGCCCAATAGCGCTCGAATGATTCTTTCAGCTCCACCACTGCGCATAAGAGCAACGCCTATGACGGAAGCCAACGCAATAAGAATACCGATTTTGGCACTGGTATTTCCGAAAGCCGTGGCCAGTCGCTTGCCAACCGACATATTGGTTAGTTGGGCGATATCTGCTGCGGACATCCCCTTGCTTTCTGCGAAAGCAGTGATCATTTCAGGTGTCGTCAACAAAGCCGTGACTAAAGCCGCCAACAATAAGGAAATAGCAGCATGTAATTTTAAGCGTATAATGCAAAAAAGAACAATTGCTGTACCGATAAGTATGATGGAAATAGACCCCATGATAGCTGGTTTTTCGTTTTGTCAATTATTGTCCAACTGCTAATGCAGCTAAAATGAATGGTCCGGTTCCATGTAGATTATTGACCTTTATTTTTTCGCTAATGTAGTAGTCATAGGTTCCGTCTCGATATGGGTTGCCCCCCAATCCTGCGCTTCCGCAAATTTGGGTGATATTGACTTCGCCATTCGGATCGACTTCGATGAGTTCATCGACAATACCTTGGAAAGCCTTTTCGGCTTTGGCCATATATTCGGCTTCCAGGTAGCCTTTTTGGGCACCTTTTGCGAAAGCATAGGTAAACATACAAGACGAGGATGCCTCCAAGTAATTGCCCTCCCGATTGGGTTGGTCTGGCACTTGATACCAGAGGCCTGTTTCCTCATCTTGTACTTGGGCGATCGCTTTCGCTAAATCATTTAAATATTGAATTAGTTTTGCTCTTTCTGGATGGTCTTGTGGAATGTAATCAAGTACATCCACGAAGGCCATGGCATACCAGCCAAGAGCACGCGACCAAAAGCCGGGGGAACGGCCGGTTTGCTGGTCTGCCCAGTCCATTTGCTTGCTCTCATCCCAGCCATGAAATAGCAGGCCAGTTTTTTCATCTACCAAATGTGCTTGAATTTCATCGTATTGATGAATAATGTCATCTATGCGATTAGCATTTTCATAGGTGACATTATAACGGGCGTAGAAAGGCGTGCCCATGTAAAGGCCGTCGAGCCACATTTGGTAAGGATAAATTTGTTTGTGCCAAAATCCACCTGCATTTGTACGCGGATGGCTTTCAAGTTGTTTTCGGAGTGTTTGTAAGGCTTTGAGATAGCGTGTATCTTTTGTTTGGTCGTAGATATCAAACAAAAACTTTCCGGGATTAATGAGGTCGATATTGTAGCTTTCCTGATCGTAATCAGCGATGGTTCCATCGCTATCGATCATGGTTTGAGCATAATCGAGCATATAATTATAATAAGCCGAGTCGTTGGTGGCCTGGTGTAGTTGTTGAAAAGCGGTCATCAACAAGCCGATTTTATAGTCCCATTCGGGAATAGAGTCATTTTCTGTTTGCCAGGCTTTGGGGTGGCGATGCATGATGGACTGTGCCATACGCTCTGACCATTTCTGGTCTTTTGGGATCGCATGCGTGACTTCTTTTTGAGTAGTGGTGGTCTGTTTTTTGCACGAAAGTGCGACCAAAAGGAGTGCAGAGAACAAGCAGATTGTGATTCTGTTGAAAGCCATGGAAACAGAGTTTTTGCTAAGAAATAGAATGGAAAGCAATTAAAATGGGAGGCTGGAATTTATTCCAGCCTCCAAACTAGTCATGTGAGAATTATCTCTAAAACGCTATTATTCTTTTCACTTCAACAGCTTATTAACTGGCAGATTTACATTTACCGAAAGGTAAAAACCAGATAAGAAGCAGCTGTTAGTTGTATGCCGGATTTTGAGGAAAATCGCGGTTCTGATTCAAATCTAGTGCTCTTTGTGGAATAGGGCGAAGAATTTTCAACTCCCCATTAGCTCCCTGGAAATCATCTTCCTTGATTAGCCAGTTGTGTGCTGAAGCACGTTCAACCAACTTACCAGTACGCTTGAGGTCGAACCATCTGTGGTATTCTCCCAACAACTCTCTTGCTCTTTCATCAAGGATGTAGTCGATATCAATTTCGCCCATGCTTGCTGCTGCAACACCTGCACGCTGTCTTACGACATTTAGTCGATCGGCAGCTGTACCAGCATCACCACTTTGCATATATGCTTCCGCAGCCAAGAGATAGGCATCAGACAAACGAGCAATGATGATATCTTTGGTACTTGTTTTTTCACCGAAAGGTGCATCAGGGTCGTCGAATTTCTTGACGGGAATGGTTTCGTAGTCACCACTTACTTCCTGTGAGCTATACGAACCGTATGGGTGGTAAATAGCATCTGGGAATTCAGTTGTGATAGCGATAGAATCTTCGGCTGTAGCCCAAGCTGGTGCGTAGTAGTGGAACACTTCAAGAGAACTATGGTCTTCTACATCGAAATAATCGAAATAGCGGTCGTATACGATCCACATAAAGGTACCGTCCCAGCGAGCATCATCTTCTGTGAATAAGCTTAGCGCAAAATCAGTCGGACAAAGGTTGTACGTGCGAAAAGGTGCCTCACCTGCTACCTCTGATCCGCCCTGATAAGGCGCGAAGTAAGAGAACTGGCGATTACCCAATTCGAAAGGATCAGCACTTACAGAAGACGGATCGTACTGAACAGAGAAAATCACCTCTTCATTGTTTTCATTACCAGGAGTCCACATTTCTTCAAAAGAAAGATTAAGTCCCTGGCCATCGATCGCATTGTCCAGCAAAGTAGCTGCTGTACTAAAATCATTAGCTTCACCAAAAGATTCGTAAGCACGAGTCAAGTATACTTTACCCAATAAGTAGTTTACGGCTCTTTTGTTGGCACGGCCATCAAAAGCACCATCTGATACCAATTTTTCAGCCTCTGTCAATTCTGAAATGATGAAGCTATACACTTCTTGAGCTGAATTTCTGTCGAATTCAAGAATTGGTTCATTGATGTAGTCGGTAATCAAACCAACGCCGCCATAGGTCTGAACCAATAAGAAATAGGCATGTGCTCTAAGGAAACGAGCTTCGCCAATACGATTTTGCAAAGTGCTAGTTTGTTCCGTTAAATCAGAAAAATAAATCGCCTGATTTGCCAACTGAATAGCACGGTAGCAAGTGTTGTACAAATGATCAACGCCAATGGAAGCTGGCCCCAAGTCACTATACTGAGCTAGCCCTGGAGGTTCCTGTGTACGTCCCTGAGCGTACAAGTCTGTACCAGCACAGAATAGCCAAGGCTCATCGCCATAAATTTGGCGCAACTGAGAATAATTGGCATTGATCAAAGATTCAAAACCATCCGCAGTAGTATAAAAAGACTCTGCGGTTACATTAGAGAGATTGTCTTCCTCTAGGAAGTCTTCCCCACAGGAAGTAATTAAAAAGCCTATACAGGCAAATAGGAAAATATATAAGTTCTTATTCATCTTTACTCAGTTTTTAGAATTTGACATTTAGACCAACCTGATAAGTGATAGATCCTACACGGCCAATAGAAAAGCTTGCATCTGCCCATTCTGGATCGTAACCATCATAGTCTGTAAATACGAATGGATTCAATACGTTTGCATATAGACGTAATGATCCAAGACCAACCGTTTCCAATGCTGCTTTTCCGAAAGTATAACCCAAAGAGATGTTTTTCACTTTGATGAAAGAAGCATCTCTGTAGTATCCTACGCCATCATTTCTCCAGAATGTACCCATGTTACGGGCCTGTGGATATGCATTAGAAAACTGAGCTGGAAGACCTGCACCATTTTCTGGGATGTACCAGTCGATGTCAAGTTTTTGACGACCTCTGTCTCTTGTATTTGTGAAGTTTTCATGGAATGGGCTGAAAACATATACACCTTGAGTTGCCAAAATCGAGAAAGAGAAATCTACATTACCAACTTTCAAAGTAGAGAACAAGCTACCAGACCAATCTGGATCAGCAGAACCAAGAATTACACGGTCATCGTTTGGATCGATTTTGCCATCGTTATTTTGGTCAACTACTCTTGCCTGGCCTTCAGTCTGGCCGTAAGACTCTGCTTCATCACGCTGATCTGCTTGCCAGATGCCATCAAATTCGTAATTGTACTGTGAATTGATAGACTCGCCAATGAACCATCCATTACCTACATCATCTATTTCTGACTGACCGTAGATAGAAACGATTTCGTTTCTGTTTCTGGTGAAAGTGAAGGTAGTCTGCCAAGACAAGTTACTTCTCTGGATATTTCTGGTCGTAATCGCAATCTCTACCCCTTTGTTACTTACCGAACCTACGTTTGCATTGATGGATTCGAAACCAACTTCTGCTGGAAGATTCTGCTCCAACAATAGGTCGTCAGAAAGACGATCATAAACATCGATACTACCTGAAACGCGTTCGTTAAACAAACCAAAGTCAACACCAAAGTTGGCTTCTCTTGTTTTTTCCCAACCCAAAGAGTTATTAGCTAGTGCACTTGCAATCCATCCATTGGCCGTAGAGCCAAAGAAATCGTAGTAAGTCTGTAAGTCAAGTACATTTGTTGTTGAGTAAGGTGCAATGATATTGTTACCAGTAAAACCATAACTAGCTCTCAACTTCAGGTAAGAGATAGACTCAACGGTATTCAAGAATGATTCTTGGTTAACATTCCAAGCGATAGCTGCTGAAGGGAAATTATCCCAACGGTTTTGCTCAGACAACAAAGAAGAACCATCCCATCTGTTAGACAATGTCAAGAGGTATTTGTCTTTGTAAGAATAGTTTAGACGCAAAGCATAAGAAGACAAGGTCTGCTTTACATAAAATGATCCTACATTAAAAGTAGACTGTTCACCAGAACCTAGGTTATAAATATCGGTATCAAACGGCAGGTTTCTGGCACTTAGCGTAGAACCTTCCGACTGCGTATAGTACGTACTCTGAAGACCAAGTAAAGAGAACGAATGATCCGTTCCCAAATCGTAGTTCAAATCTACCTGATTATCCCAAGTGTAATTGATGTTTTGGAAGTTTTCGATATCTGCACTTGGCAAGTTGTTGTTGGAAACACCACGGTTGGTTTGAGCACCCCAAGAACGACCTCTTCTGCTGGTAGAAAAACCAGGTGCGAAAGTCGATTTGAAAGACAACCATTCTAGTGGTTGATACTGTACAAATACATTACCGATACCATTGAAGCGACGAATTTCGTCAGAAGAATTCGCGATCTCCAAAAGTGGGTTGTAAGTACTCGTTTTATTGATTAGGAAGTCGCCGTTTTCATCCACCAATTTACCTGGCTGTGGGAACAAGGTTACTCCGTCCAGATCATAAGGTGATAAGAATGGGTTTAGACGGAATGCTTCCCGCATCGCCACTTCACTACCTAGTTGATCATTAGTCAAAGCCAAAGT
>JALEHC010000093.1 GCA_022763215.1 Saprospiraceae bacterium | reverse complement strand
TTCATAGCTATATGCCTTTCGGCAAATGTATGTTACCTTGTTAATTACCTTTTCTTTAAAAATAGTAATGCTGCCCGATTCTAAGACAGCATCACTATTTATTTTTATATTATTTTCTAATCATCTTTAATATCCGCTAAAATCAACATCCCCTAATCTTACGCCAATGAAATTTACGGAAGTGACACCTCCTGTCAGATTAGGTACTTCAACGCTTGCCGGAATCGGATTATCAAATGGCTGAGATGGATTCGGGAATACATACGTGGCATCCACATAGCGCCAGTACATCCCACTCGGATAAATTTCAATTTTCCCGAGTATATAAGACTGTATCAAGAACAAGTCCTCAATACTGACCTCATTGTCCATATTCACATCCGCTGCCAAGAATTGGTATGGGTTCGAAAATGGCTCCAAACCAAGTAAATGACGAATGATCACGACCAAGTCAGCTACATTTATCCCGCTTAGCAGTTCGGCTCTCGTTGTCTCATCAGCGCGCCCCATCGGCATAACCGTGTAGGTGGCATCCAGTGCTACAGCTACATCATAGGCACCATTCATATCACAGGTGTCAACATAAGTACTGTCTGTAGACGTCAACTTTATGATCGTACTATCCAGATCAATCAAGTCAATTGTCGGTGCCAAAATGGTACCACTGATATTGGCTTCCAATGCCAAACAAACCTGACCACCTAAAGATAAAGATGGAGCTGCTTCGCCTGGATTATCGGCCTTCACCACCTCCAAAAATTCAAACGCCAACGGGAAACAATCACCCAAGTCGCCTTCAATTTGCATGATGATATTGAAAAATATGGTCCCATCATCCAGTGTAATTCCAGCACCACTAAAGTCCAAAAATACTGCTGTAAATGAAGTGGAGCTCAATAGGTTTACCGTTAGTCCGTTCGCCGGAATATTACCCGGGTTTTGTACATCCAGGATGATACCGTTCATATTCGTGGAAACAATCGTCAAATCCAGACCAGCTACTCCGGTAAAGTTTTCCACTTTTAAAGGAACCGTGTAAAGCGTAGGGTCCATCGGATCGACGGTCACACCTGCACTGTCGATGTACAACACCACATCATCCTGTGCTTTCAGCGTGTTGAGCAAGCCCAAACAAAGGAACAAGCCTAAAAAGAATAATTTTTTATTATTAAAAATCATTGGTTGTTTTTATTTGATACGGGCGAGCAATGCTCGCCCGTGAGTTTCAAAATTTTTTATTCCTGATTGATAATGCGAATCACTTCGACACCTTTCGCAGTCTTAATGTGACAAGTGTAAACGCCACTTCCGTTCAAATCCTGTTGCTCAATCACCCAATTGTGCTGCCCGCTACCCATTACCTGAGTGGTTTGCAACACACGACTTCCTTTGGCATCGTAGATGGCAAAGGCTATTTCACCAGATTTTGGCAATTCGTAGGTGATGATCGTCTGCTCACGGAATGGGTTCGGAGAACAGCTTACAATCTGCAATCCGGCTTCCGCCAAAATGTCATCAGTATTGGTCAAGCTGAAGACCTCTAGGTCTACACTCATTGGTGTTGCGTTTTGGCTAGCAGCCAAATTGTCCATATTGACTTCCGTCAAACGCAGTTTTTGCGCAAGCGCACCTGACTCTGTAGCTTCAAAATAGAGTGTAAACAATACATCTTCTTCACTTGCTTCAAAATCAGTTGTCGCATACCAAAGTACATTCAAACGGCCATCTTCGATGGCTGAAAGTCCGAAGGAATTGACCGGATCAAGCCCAGGTACTGTTCCTGCAGCTACGTCCACAAAATTCAAAGCATTTGCGTCAAAGCTCAACTCTATCTGGAATCCGCTTATATCCGCCAAATTTGCTGCTGTAACAGGTACTTCTACCAAGGTACCTGCCTCAAACTGCTGATCAGCTACTTGAAGAGAGAAGGTACCATCTTCTTCCAATAGCTGTCCGCTTGCACTCAAGTCAATGTCTCCGGTCTTGATACCAAAGAAATCTACCTGTACATCCATCGTCTGATTCACCAAATCAACTTGTTCAGGGAATGGTGGGAACCAAGGGAAGGCAGGGTCTGGGAATACATAATCAACCGGAATGAATCTCCAAGAAGTATTGGCAGAAAATTCAGTTGAATTACTCAACACCAAGTCTCTGATCTCAACTACATCCGAAATCGTAATACCTGCGGTATTATTCACATCCGCTGCAATCAATAAATATGGATCAGTAATCAATTCAAGGAATCGGATATGGCGCAAAATAAGTACCATATCGATAACAGAAAGACCTTCCGGATCATCAAAGTCACGCATCGGAATGATTGAATAATCTTCTCCGCTATCCTGATCCTGGAATTCGTAGCGACCTGCAGCATCCGTCAAGTCCGTCAAAAGTATAGGCCCGTCAAGTGTAACTTCTGTATCCTTGATTGGCTCGAAATTGATTTTGTAAGTTTCACCAGCAATATTGATAAAGCCTCTAACGCAAATGTCTCCGCCAAATAAGGTCGGCACGACGCCACCCTGTGGCAACTGGAATGCTTCGGCAGAAAGTGGATCGCCATTTAGCGTAAGCGGAACACATTCACCCGGAGGTGCTGAAATCGTCATCTTAATATTGAAAACAACAGTACTATCAGGCAAAGACAATCCCTGACCTGTTTCATCCACCCAAAGTACACCATATACATTGGGCGCAATTTCTTGGAAAG
>JALEHC010000559.1 GCA_022763215.1 Saprospiraceae bacterium | reverse complement strand
TAAGGCAGGTCTGGGGCAATGACCGTATATTCGCCTTTCGGCAAATGCAGCCGATCAAACTGAGCGCCCTTTCGGGCAAATCCGTGCAGAGCAATCACTAATTCTGGCCCATGCCCATAACGGTGACAGTGCCAGATCCCATCTTTTGTTTTCCATTCAAAACTTTCCATACTGCGTCTTAGTCAGGACATTCTGACGTACATTTATTCAAGCTTTTAGAACCTGTGCGATACCTTTATGGTTCTGTTATAAAGACTCAAAAAAACATAAGTATTTAGACGGAATTATGAACAAGTGAAATTTTATAGGGTCAGCACAAAATAATCGCCTAACAATTAGTTCAATCATTTTGTGCTAACAAATTTCACTTATCCATAATTTTGATCCGTCACTTAACCAACGTAAAATGCAAAAATATTCTTTTTTCCTGAGCCTATTATTTGGCGTAAGCCTAATGTTTACAACCGCTTGTAAAGTACAAAAGGTAAACTCCGACTCCAAACCTATCAGCCACGATACCTGGGATAGCCTACTGCAAAAACATGTAACGGATGAGGGTTGGGTCGATTACAAAGGCTTTATTCAGGATAGCAGCAAGCTCAACAAATATCTTGAATTATTGAGTGCCAACCACCCTAATGACCAGTTTTGGAGCCGCGATGAACGTCTCGCCTACTGGATTAATGCCTACAATGCTTTTACGGTAAAATTGATTGTTGATAACTACCCGGTGAAAAGTATCAAAGATATCAAGAACGGAATCCCGTTTGTAAATACAGTTTGGGACATCAAATTTATTGAAATCGAAGGCGAGAATTACGATCTAAACAACATTGAGCACGGAATTATCCGGCCTCGTTTTAATGAACCAAGAATTCATTTTGCGGTCAATTGTGCATCTGTTTCTTGCCCCAAATTGTTGAATGAAGCATTCACCGGAAAGCAACTCGATAAACAACTCGACAAAGCGGCCAAAGACTTTATCACTGGTTCTGACAAAAACCAAATCAGTCCCAACCAATTAAAATTATCCAAAATATTTACTTGGTATGGTGGTGATTTCACCAAAAACGGCAGCCTGATCGATTACCTCAACAAATATGCCGATCAGAAAATCAATGCTGATGCCGATATCGAGTACCTTGATTATAATTGGAATCTGAACGAACAGAAATAATATTTTATGGAGCAGTTAATGCTGCTCCAACTCAAAAACAACATTTCGCAGACTATCCCTTTCGTAGGTCAGCTTGTCAATTTGCGCCTGTAAGCGCATCACTTCCTGCAATTGGTTGCCATCCATTTCCTGTTGTTGTTCCTGACTATTAAAAAACCGGTAGCCATCGGCATAAAAACGAGCCGCTTTGCGGTAGTCTCGTTCTTTTTCTGCTTGTTCAGCTAATACCCCATTAACTTGTAAGACCAGTGGCCCATTGTTGGAACGCTTGGCATAAGTCAGGGCCGTATTGAGCCAAGATTGAGCCTGACGATCCCACTTCTTAGCATTTTTACGATCATTGCGAGCCTGACCGCCCATAGCTTTGGCCGCAATAAATGCAGTTTGAGCCGCAGCACCGTACTGTCCCATATTTAGCGAAAGCTTATGTGCTTTGGAGCCATACAATTCTGCTTTTTCCCAATTAGATTCTTCCAAATAAGCAGCAGCGAGTTTGTACTGCAAGATGAGTCGTTCGCGATCATTTTTAGCAATTTCGAGTTCGTATTCCATTTTTTTGACCGACTGAGCCAATAAAAGAACCGGAAATGCTAAAAACAGGACAAAAAGATTCAGGTGCATGTTGATCATTTAAATTAAGGTTAAAGTTTAAACAGTGGATGTTTTATCGCAAAGATGTAGGTAAATTGTTAATTGAAAAAATTTAGGCTAAGTAGTTAGACGGAATTATGATCCGTCACTTATATCGAATAATCAACCGATATCATCGTTCTTTGCACAGATAACGATTCTATTTTCTTAATAATTGCCATATTTCAATGGCATTTTGAAAAGACAAAACCATCAAAAACTAAATAATTATATGAAAAAATTATTCACGCTTGTCGCCCTTTGTTTGTCTGTCGCTACTTTCAGTTTTGCACAAAACCAAACGAAAGCAGAGCGCATTACGCCATCAGAGCGTGCAGAACAGTCTGTTGACCGCCTAAATGAAACGCTCGTTGCTCAAAATGAGGAGTTGAAATTAACAGACCAGCAGCGTAAAGAACTGAAGCAGTATTACCTGACAAAGTACGCACCAAAACTACTGGGTCAGCCTGCACCGGCTAAAGATGGCCAGCCTGCGGCCGGTCAATTGCCAAAGGCTAAAAAAAGCGATATCAAGATCAAAAATCTGTACGAAATCCTGACTCGCGAACAATTGTCCGCATTACACGAAGCAAAAAAGGAAAAAGGAGCAAAAGCTAAAGCGAAAAACTAAGCGTTTTCGCGAAAAAAAAGCCCGTCCGGCAATGCCGAACGGGCTTTTTTTATATCCCAATTTTCTTCATGCGCGCCAAGTCGCGCTTGCTGTCTTTTTCTTTGATCGAATGGCGTTTGTCGTAAGACTTCTTACCCTGAACCAGTACCACTTCCAGCTTGGCAAAGCCTCGCTCTGTCATATACAACCGATAAGGTACAATCGTATAACCTTTTTCCTTCATCTTCTTTTCTAGCTTACGCAATTCAGTGCGTTTTAGCAATAGCTTACGTGTACGACGTGGTTCGTGATTGGCGTAAGTCCCGTTTTCATATTCTGCAATAAACATGCTTTTTACATAAAGTTCTCCCTTTTTGAAAAAGCAGTAGGCATCTCTCAGGTTGACATTTCCGGCACGGATCGACTTGATTTCAGTGCCTTGCAATACGATACCTGCTTCATACTGTTCCGTAAAGAAATACTCGTGGGCTGCACGTCTGTTTATAATTTCTACTGATTTTTTCTTGCCGCTATCTTTCTTATTCGCCATTATCTCTTTTTGATCCTAAATAGGGAGTATTTGTACTCCCTTTTGTAACCCTAATATTATTTCAACTACCGAATCCGGACAGCAGTTCCATAAGCCAAAATTTCGGAGCACCCCTGCATGACCATCGCGGTCGTAAAACGCACATTGATGATGGCATCTGCACCGATTCGTTCTGCATCAGCAATCATTCGGTCGATGGCCTGCTCGCGCGCATCTGCCATAAGGCGGGTATATTCTGAAATTTCGCCACCTACGATATTTTTAAGTCCGGCAAAAATATCGCGGCCCAAGTTTCGGGCACGCACAGTACTTCCTCTGGCAATGTCCAATACCTCTACAATTTCATAGCCTGGAATGTTTTCGGTAGTTGAAATTAGCATAGTAATTAGGTTTTATTCTTTAAGCATTTTTTGTCCTTTCAGACTTTTCACAACGTTCTTACTCTTCTCTGCGGCATAGCCGTCATCGCCCTTTAATTTGCGATCCAGGAAGTCTGTCATTTTTGTATACAAATGTAGCCTGGTCGGCCCACCATAAATACCGTGATTACGATTGGGATAGAAGTAAGTTTCAAACTGCTTGTTGGCCTGAATAAGCGCATTAGCCATCTCAGCTGTATTCTGGAAATGTACATTATCATCGCCCATACCGTGCACCAACAGATAATCGCCCTTCATTTCGCGCGCAAAATAAACAGGTGAGTTGTTGCGATAACCACT
>JALEHC010000558.1 GCA_022763215.1 Saprospiraceae bacterium | reverse complement strand
TCCATATAGATGGTATTAGTGGCAGAAGTGAACGCGACTGGATTGAAGATGATGAGCTTTTCATGCAGTGGGTCAATGGGGAAACAGGAGTGCCTTTCATTGATGCCAATATGCGTGAAATCAAAAATACGGGCTATATGTCCAACCGAGGGCGGCAGAATGTCGCATCTTTCCTGATCAATGATCTCGGACTAAACTGGCTGATGGGAGCAGAATATTTTGAGTCTCAGCTAATTGACTATGATGTTTGTAGTAATTATTGCAATTGGGGCTATGCCGCGGGTGTAGGTAGTGATGAGAAAGAAAGTCTCAATCTCAACATCATATCTCAGGCAAAGCGTTTTGATTCGAGTGGTAAATATGTCAAACAATGGTTGCCAGAGCTATCTATGTTGCCTAGTCAATATATTCATCAGCCTGATCAACTTAGCAATGAAGAGCAAGACGAATGGCACTTGCACATAGGCGACGATTATCCGAAAGCACTCGTCAGTACCGATCGCTGGGCATCCTGATCAGGATGCCACTATGCGAAAGATGTCTTTTACTTTTCTTGCCTGCGATTTGGCTGTAGCCAAATCATCCGCTACGACTGTGGCGTGTCCCATTTTCCGAAAGGGCTTCGTCGTAGTCTTTCCGTAAAGGTGTAGATTCACACCTTCCATAGCTAAACATTCGTCTAGTCCTTCATAGCTTGCATGCCCAGTGTGCTCAGGAGCACCCAGCAAATTGACCATAATAGACGGGCATTTCATTTTTGTACTGCCCAGCGGCATATTCAATACGGCTCTGACGTGCTGCTCAAATTGTGAAGTATAACAACTGTCGATGGTGTGATGACCGCTATTGTGAGGCCTTGGTGCAACTTCATTGACCAGTATTTCCTGACTTTTCGTCAAAAACAATTCTACGGCCAACAAACCACAACAATCAAATGCTTCAATAACCTCCTTGGCCAACTGATCTGCTTTCTGAGCAATATCTTCTGAGATTTCAGCTGGGCAGACCAACCATTCTACTAAATTAGCATCTGGATTGAATTCCATATCGACTACCGGATAACTAATCACTTGGCCAGCCTCATTTCTCGCAACAATCACTGCAAGTTCCTTGTCGATATCTACCAAGTCTTCTACCATGGATGGGGTATCCATGATTTTGTCAGTTTGGCCGGCGTCCTTGATTACAGCAACACCTTTCCCATCATAGCCTGCGGTTCTGGATTTTTGTACAAATGGATAAGCAAGCGTTCCTTCTTCGACTGCTTCTAGGATAGCAGCCTTATCGGCAAATAAGCGAAAAGGAGCGGTAGGAATATTTTTTTTCGCATAAAACTGCTTCTGTAAGCCTTTATCTTTTATGGTATCTAGTACAGCAGGAGCTGGATGAACTTTTACCCCTTCTTTTTCGAGTTGATGCAAAGCTTCCGTATTGACATGCTCTATTTCGATGGTCAGCACATCCATATTTTTGCCAAAAGCATACACATCATCATAGTTTTTAAAATCACCAGCAGTAAAATAAGGCGTAAATAGACCTGCCGGAAAAGATTTTTCTTTGTCCAGAATGTGCAGGGGCAAATGCCAGTTACCAGCCGCTAGAGCCATCATTTTACCTAATTGACCACCTCCTAATACCCCTAATTTGAAATCCGAATTGATGATTTGTTGCTTCATATTTTTCGATTTGACGGCAAAAGTATCAAAAATTGTTAATTCTTCAATCATCCAATCCAATACCACTTTGCACCTGCGAAAGTCTAAATTTCATAATTTTAAGACCAAACCGTACACATTTGTTCTTTCTGACGTATCTTTTATTTGAAATAATCCCTTTTTGATTTAGACAACCTTAAGCTATGATGACCAGTCTTTCCTTCTATTTTGCTTTACTTTTATTGCAAGCCAACCCTGCGTTTTATTCCTCTTCATCCTTTTGTGCAACAGATATATTGTTGGAACAACGGCTTCAGGATGAAGAATATGCCCATAAGCACCAAGCATTTGAAAAACGCCTGAAAGCTCAAATCGAAAATGGACAAATTGTCAATTATCGGGCTTTGTATACCCTGCCTGTGGTGGTTCATGTCATTCATCAAGGCGGAGCTGAAAATATTTCAGATGCACAGGTTCTCCAAGCGATTGATGATCTCAATGCCGCTTTCGCAAATGCTGGTTATTACGATCAAGGAACTGGTTTGGATACCGAAATACAGTTTTGCCTTGCTCAAAGAGATCCCGATGGAAATCCAACTAGCGGGATTAATCGAGTTAATAATGCCCTGACTTCCCTGACTTTAGAAACGCAAGACGTAGCGATGAAAGACTTGAGTCGCTGGAATCCCTTGGAATATATCAATATCTGGGTGGTAGGAGAGATTTGTAGTTCTTCGGTAGGTTGTGGCGTAGCAGGTTATGCCTTTTTTCCATCTTCACATGGCATGCCCGAAGATGGCCTGGTGGTCGAATCCAATTATTTTGGTAACTCTCAGGCCAATTCTGCCGTTTTGGTGCACGAAATGGGGCATTACTTAGGCGTTTATCATACTTTTCAGAATGGTTGCACCAATAATGATTGTCTGAGTGATGGGGATCGAGTTTGTGACACTCCGCCTGATCAGTCTACGGTGCCGGTGCCTTGCGGCCAATCTGTAAATACCTGCTCTTCTGATGTAAATGCGGCAGATCCCAATAATCCGTTTACCACTGACCAGAATGATATGTATTGGAATTACATGGATTATGGCGATGTGGATTGTTATTCTGCATTTACCCCCGGTCAGACCGATCGGATGTACTT
>JALEHC010000557.1 GCA_022763215.1 Saprospiraceae bacterium | reverse complement strand
TGCCCGCCATTATTAGTAAAGCCAGCATTCCTATCCAAAGCACTATTTTTTTCATAATGAATATGTTGTCCTTATCTTTAATGCAAATACCTAGTTCATGCTTTTTGCCCCATTTCCAACGCTTCACGGCCCGAAACTAGTGCTTCGGGCATTACAAGAAAAAGATGCTGCCGCTATATTTGAACTACAGTCTGACTCTAATAATCGCCAATATATCCAAGGGCCCGGCCCTAAAGATTTAGGCGAAAGCCAACAGTTTATTTTCAACATCCAACAAGGTATTCAAGAAGAAAAGTGGATATTTTGGGCGCTAAGCCCAGCCCCGCAAGGTGAATTGATAGGAACCATCTGTATTTGGAACTGGAATCGAGAATTAAACGTGGCAGAAATGGGGTTTGAGCTACACCCCAATTGGCAAAAGAAAGGCTACATGCAACAAGCTCTAGACTTGGTCATTCCATTTGCCTTCGCGCCATTCCAGCAAATGCAACTCAAAAAACTAGAGGCCTACACTCATCAGGAAAACACCAATGCGATACGATTACTGGAAAGGAATGGGTTTCATTTGCAGCGGAGACTGCCCTCAGAAAATTCAGTAATACTCGAAAGAAGGTCTCAAGAGTAATGCTTCCAAAAACGGTCAAGAACTTTTATAAATGGAGCTGGAATTCTTTGATAAACTTGCGCTATAAATTCAGCGGATAGGTCTTTATAGTAAGCTTCTGCAATCGCCCCTGCAATATTTGCCTGTGTATCGGCATCCCCACCCAACGAAACCGCCAAACGAATGGCTTCCTCCGTACTATTGCTATCCAAAAATGCAATAATCGCCTCAGGAACAGAGCCTTGGCAACTTACATCAAATTGATAAAATGGTCGAATATGCACCACAGAATAGTTTAGCTTATAGCCAAAGGCATCGTTGATGTAAGTGCGAATCTCCTCTTTGGGACACTTCTGACGCGCCATAAAAATAGCAGCAGCTACAGCTTGCGCTCCCTTAATACCTTCCGGATGATTGTGCGTGACTTCTGCGGAAGCTTCAGCTTCGCGGAGTACCGCTTCGAGCGAATCAAATGCATAAGCGATTGGGCTTACGCGCATAGCAGAGCCGTTGCCCCAACTGTTGTAAGGCCCTGCTGACTCATCCTTGACCCATTTCACGAAAGTGCCGCCATAGCCCCGATTGGGGTATTGTTGCGCATATTGGCGTATAGCTTTCGCATAATCCTTATCCGTTAACAAGGCATCCGCAACTGCTATCGTGAGGATGGTGTCATCCGTAAATCGACCATCCTCATGAAATAGCTCAAAGTCAGTAGATTTGAAACCACTTTTTTCAAACCGAGATCCAATAATATCGCCGGCAATGGCTCCTATCATTTTATCGCATTAATAAAACGTCTCCTTTAAATAATTTAACTGTGCCATCCAGGAATTCAACCTCCGCCATAAAAATATAGACGCCTGTATTTTGAGGTTGTCCTTTAAAATTACCATCCCAACCCTCCAATTCATTATTTGGAGCAAGGCCTTCACCGGCAAACATTAGGTTACCCCAGCGATCGAAAATATTTAAAGTACGAATATTCAATACATCTGCGCCTCCATAAATCGTGAAGTAGTCATTTTGATCATCACCATTAGGCGAGAATACCGTTGGCATAAAGATTTCATCACGCGCATCAACAAAAATAGTCAGCACATCAGAGGCTACACAGCCATTACTGTCAATTACGGTCACCGTATATTGAGAAGTGACAAATGGTGAAACTTCAAACAATAGACAATCTTCACAGCCAGAACTATCAGAAGTCATCCAATCAATAAGCTCAATTTCACCTCTTGGGATACTCACTTCCGCCTGAACATTAATCTCTTCACCAAGCTGAATAGTCATATCTTCACCTAAATTCACATTCAAATCGTTACCATCCTCAATCACAATTTCGGTCAACACTTCACAGCCTGTTGCATCTTGCACGCCTACCTCATAAGTTCCGGCAGTCAGATCATCAAAATCTGGTGACACCGTATAAGCTCCACCATTGAGGTTGTAAAGGAATGGTTCTTCTCCGCCTTCAATATCAACGATCAAGATGCTGGCATCATCATCACCAAAACATGTTGGACCATCAACAATAGTACCAAATGCGTTTAGATCTTCTTCATTTTGAAGTACAATGACTTCATCTTGTGCCGTACAACCATTCTCATTATTAAGTACTGTCAATTGATATGTGCCTTCATTATCCACTTCTAGGCTCGCATTAGTCGATATTTCTGTTCCATTGTCATCTGTCCAAGTATATGAAATATTTGACCCAATGGTTGAAGCTGATCCATCCAGTGTTACCAAAGTAGAGAAACAATCTAATGTTTGGTCGGCACCTGCATTTGCTATTGGTGGTTCAAAATCACCGTTTACAGCCACACTTTGCTCACTCGTACAACCATTTGACTGGTTAGTTACGATAAGGGTATAACTTCCAGCTTCATTTACTGTAATGACAGGCTGCGTATTGTCGCCCACAATTCCGGTTCCGCTTTCGCTAAACCATTCGTAAACAATGTTTGCTCCACTCTGCGAATCAGAGCCATCCAACGTAGCTTCTGGCGTATCGCAATCGATACCTTGTTCATCTCCAGCATCGACAACTGGTTCGGAAATATCCTGCTCGACTTCGATCATACTGGAATTGGTACAAGAAGTAAGTTCGTCAATAATGACCAAAGTATAAGTACCTGGCTCATCGGCCAGATAATTCAAGTCATTGGAGACTAAATCACCACTTTCATTATACCATTCGTAGACAATTGATGCACCGGAAGTAGAGCCATTAGAATTGATCTCTGTACTTTCTGTATCACAGTCTAGTATTTCGGCAACAGCCAGTTCAATTACAGGCTCATAGCGGACATCTTCTACGAGCACTTCTTCCATCGTGGAAATACAACCAAAGTCCAAATCTTCAACCACTAGCGTATAAGTACCTTCTTGGTCTACGATTGGTTGGTATTCATTTTCATTATTCGCATCAATACCCGGACCAGTCCAAGTATAACTATAATTACCTTGTGAAGTCCCCATTCCACCAATAGTAACGGTTTCCTGAGCACAATCTATGGTTTGCAACATGCCCGGATCTGCTTGTGGCAGGGCTATTTCTTCCACCATGATGCTAGCTGTTCCCAAGCACCCTGCTGCATCTTCGACTTCTACGGTATATTCGCCAGGCATATCGACCGTGATTCCCGGAGTCATTTCATTATTTGACCAATTATAGGCATTGAAGCTACCTTCTACCATGATATCGGTGCTAGCATTTGTACAGAAATAATCCAATCCAGAGATCATCACTTCTGGGATAGGATTTACGATGATTTCCTCTGAGGTCGTTCCGGTACAACCATTAACATCGGTTACGACAACCTCTACGACACCAGCCATATCAATAGCAACACTAGCCGTCGCTTCATTGGTACTCCATGCATAGCTTGCATAAGCGGCATCTAAGGAAAGCGTTGTATTTTCTCCTTCGCAGATTTCAAGTACCCCCTGAATTTGAGGCATTGGCGTAGCAAACTCGACTACTTCAATGCTAGTCGTTCCTTGACAACCATTCATATCTTCAACCGTCACATCATAAAATCCTGCTTGGTTAGCAACGAAGCTCGCATCCGTACTCATATCTGACCACAAGTAGCTGTCATAATTTTCAGATGTAGTCAGCGTAGTAGATTCTCCTGCACAAAAACCAGTATTACCTGTAATCTGTGGTTGTGGATTAGCGAGTTCTATAATGTTAATTGCAGCTGTATTTTCACAACCATTGGCATCGGTAACAGCAACGGTTACCATACCTGCTTGCATGATTTCTGTTTCAAAATCCTGATCTCCATTTGACCAATCGTAAGTTGCAAAACCTGAGTCTACAGATAAGCTCGTCTGTGTACCTTCACAAAACTGTGTTTCACCACCAATAATGGGCTGTGGGAGTGTATTTTCAATGACGTCCACTGTCGCTGTTCCTTGACAACCACTAGCGTCACTCACTGTCAAGCTGTATGTGCCGGGTGCATTTACATTGATGGTCTGATCAGCAGACATATCTGACCATTGGTAATTAGTATACCCCATTCCTGCATCCAAAACAGTT
>JALEHC010000556.1 GCA_022763215.1 Saprospiraceae bacterium | reverse complement strand
GTTATTATTTGAGTGCTTTCAAATATAATATTATTTTTTGGGACTTGTGGGTGGACGCAGAGGGCGCGGAGTTTGGCGCGGAGGGCGTGGAGTGTAAAAAAAGGCATACCTGCTGGTGCAGATATGCCTTTGTGTGTATTTTTTAGCGGAAGCGGATTACATGCTCCACTCTTTGATTGACTTTTCGTTCATGCGGACGTAGTCCATGTTACCGGCTTTTTTAGCGAGTTCCATTGACTTTTTCGCGGCAGCGATGGCTTCTTTTTTGCGGCCAAGCTCTGCCAAGATTAGTGCTTCGCGGCGTACTTGCCAGAAACGTGGGTTTTCTACCTGTGTTGCTTTTTGTACGTATTCCAAAGCCTTCTTCATGTCTTTGCCCGACTCGTACATATAGCTGCCAGCAGCGTAGTAATCGTTAGCAGTTGGGCCAGCCAAAGTCTGCTCGATAGCTGCCATCACGCGCTCATCAACTTCTACTTCAATAGGAAGACTTACCAAAGTCTTTTCCCACATAAAATCAATAGTAGCAGAAGTATTTCTAATATTATTGATATCGATGGTGAAAGTTTCGATCATGCGACCAGTTTTCTGCGTTTCCGCAGCAGCAGTTACGGCAGGCGTTTTTTCAACATAGCTACCCCAGCTACCAGACTCATAAGGGTACATCATGAATGTCCACTTACCAGCATCTGGCTTACAAAGTACAGCGTATGCACCTGCTTTTACATCTTTGCCACCGACTTTCACGTCATCGCCAAATTCGATTTTTGTAGCAGCATTTGCACCCAATCGCCAGATTTCGCCGAAAGGCACCAAACCGTTCTTCGCAAAAACAGTACGATCTTTTACGGATGGACGAGAGTAAGTCACCATAACATCCGTCAAACCGATGGTGGTTTCCATTTTTACAGTGGTACTAGCCTGAGGCGTGCGAATCTGTGCTTGTGCATCTACTGAAAATAGTGCAACAACAGCTACCAGACATAGATTAATCAAAAGATTTTTCATCTGTGTTTCGTTTTTTTGATAATGGTTAAATTTCCAATTCCAAATGTAAATGTTTTTAGCGACGCAATTGTTGTGTAGACATCTTTTTACATTTTCTTAATAGTTGGGCTATACCACTTTAGGCCTTTCCATCTTCCGGCTGCAATGCTTATATTCGTGTTTTACAATTAAGTAAGTAACTCAAATGACCATAGCAATCATTGCCCACGATGGCAAAAAACCCGAAATGGTGGCCTTTGTAAAAGACCACGTCGACTTATTTCAGGAAAAAAATATTACGCTCATCGCCACAGGTACAACCGGCTCCCACCTTGAAAACGCTGGCCTCAATGTCGAGCGGATGCAGAGTGGCCCAAGGGGTGGCGATGCTCAAATTGCCAGCCGAATGGTGGAAGGACAGGTCGATATGGTCATCTTTTTCCGCGATCCTCTCGGCAAGCACCCACACGAAGTAGATGTAAATATGCTGATGCGCTTGTGCGATGTGTACAACATTCCACTGGCTACGAATCCGGCTGCCGCCCAATTGTTTATTCAGACTTTACGATAAGGTTTTGGGCGTATCCCCAGCAGGAAAGCTTGAAAGCTCTCCTACTGGGGTCGTTACGCTGCGAGGCTCACTGTTCGTTCGGCCCAAGGTCTAGCTCCCTTTTTCCAAAAATGAGCTACCTCTCCGCATCACTTACGCACAAGGAATTACCGCAATAGTACTAAGTCTCCTTTTTTCTGTATGACTTCTCCGGCATTATTGGTATAGTCAACGACCCAAATGTATACCCCAGTCTGCATGGGCTCAGAACGGAAATCACCATCCCAACCTTGACTTACATCATCGGTTTCAAAAACTAATTCGCCCCATCGATCGAAGATCCGCATCTGATAGTCAAGTGGTGGACAATCAAAAAACGCTATAAATTGGTCATTAAAGCCATCATCATTCGGTGAAAAAGCATTGGGTAAGCCCAGATTGCATACTTCAAAAGGTTCGCATGCATCAATAACCAAATCCAAGGTTTCTTCATACACACAATCATCAATCGTCACAGCAGTCAGTACGAAGGTATAAGTTCCCGGCTCTAATAAAGAGACTTCTACCGTTGGGCTATTTACGGGAGCTTCTCCGTTTATTTGCCAACTATAGTCGACGATGGTCACATTGCTTTCTGCACTCAAAATAGCAGGTATCGGTTGACAAATCTCGCCATCCAAAATGATATTTATATCGGCATCACATCCAGGTACACAATTCTCTACGTCAAATGAAATAGATTCGGCATATTCACATCCATTTGCATCCCTTGCTATAAAATCTACAATGTAGGTACCCGGTTCTGTTGCTATAAAAGTGAATATATCCGTATTCTGGACATCTCCCATATTGACCATCCATTCGACTTCGATGATCTCCGCTTCGGTATCAAATACAACGGCAATCAACTCCCCAACACACAAGAATCCATCCACAAGCAAATCGACAGGAGCCGTATTTTCACAAGGATCAAAACAGTCATCAATACTCAAAAACAAATCATCCTGATATACACAACCGTCTTCTGCCACCACTTCTACGGTAAAGAAATAAGAGCCGGGCTCTTCCAATGATACTTCTACAGTCGGAGTAGTCACCGGAGGATCATTATTGATCTGCCAACTATAACTAATAATGGTCAGATCGGTATCCAAACTTAAAGTACCGGGCTCTTCTTCACAGATTTCACCATCCAAAACAATATTAATAACACCCTGACAATTTGGATCACAATCTTGTATCAAGAACGCCAACTCCGCTTCATAAACGCAGCCCAGCGCATCGGTGCCCTCAAAGCTGACGGAATAGGTGCCTGGTGTAGTGAAAGTCAGGGTCGGATTTTCCGCAAGGGAAGTTGTCCCATCACTAAATGTCCATGAAAAGCTCTGAAGGTCTGCGCTTGTATTTGCCGCAAAGGCTAAAAGCGAATCAACGCAAGCCACCCCGTCAAAAGAGATATCTACACCTGGTAAGTTATCGCAGGGATCACAGTCTTCCACATCAAAAGCCAAAGATGCATCGTACAAACAACCATCAGTATCAATCGCCACCACATTTACAGAATACACTCCCGGGTTTTCGAAAATGGCTTCAAATTGTTCACCTTCGCCTTGAGAACCATTACTGGCTTGCCAAGTGACATTGACTAAATTGGCGGTTGTCTGCGTAGAAAATGTCATTGTTTGCCCTGTACAAAATTCGCCATCAACGTTTATGCTGACCGTTTCGCCGTCGCCACAAGGGTCTTCACAATCCTCTACAAACAGATCAATACCGCCCACAAAATCACAACCATTTTCTAGGTCTTGCGCCAAAAACTCTACACTCAACGGCCCCGGGTCACTAAAAGTAAAGGTTGGATTGGGCACTTCAAATAGTTCGCCATTGATAAACCACTGATAAACAAAGAAGGGATTGGCATCCGGGTCGATATTCACCGGGAAGAAGAAGGTAATCTCATTACCGGTACAAAGAATGCCTTCGTAAGTTAACTCCACCTCCCCCGCCTGCGCACAAGGATCACAATTGACTACTTCGACCTGCAAAGTGGTCGTAAAATCACAGTTAAATTGGTCAAACACCGTCAACGTGACCGTGTATGTGCCCGTAAACAAGTAGTTGGTAACACCTGCCACCTCAGTAGAGGTAAATCCATTTCCAAAATCCCAGATTTGGCCAGTTACCGGGCCATTGGCATTATAAGTAAAGACAAATTCGTCTTCCAGGCAAGCATCCTGATCAAATTGAATATTTACGCTAAAATTGGAGTCTTCGCATGGTTCATCCGGACAATCCTGAATCGTCAATTCCAGAGATGCAGAATCTGTCCCGCCATTCGAGAATACCACATCAACCGTCACGGTATAGGTGCCAGCTTGTGCATACGAATGTGTTGGAATGGCAGCCGTGGAAGTTGTGCCATCTCCAAAATCCCAATTCCATTGCGAGATGACCAAATTAGATTCAGTAGAAAAAGTCAAAATACTATCTACACAAAAAAGGCCTTCCACCTGAATATCAAGGCAGACAAAATCTTCTGTAACTTGCTCTTCATAACCAATAGTGGTCGAATAAGCATCAAAATCACCAAATCCGTAGCTATAAGCTTGGAACAATTCTGTGGAAGTCAGTCGGTGCGCCCCAGTTGAAGATAGCTGTATTTGCGCGGAGGACCATTCCGGGTCGGCAGGAAATGGCTCAAACTCATTGGTGATATCATTGCCATCCAGTTCCATTTCGCCCACATTATCGGTGCGCGTAATGATATTGACAAAATGGCGATTGAAATAGCTAAATCCTAATCCATTGATCTCTCCGGGTGCCCAGAAGCGTGCTTCTCGGGTTTTATCGCGTATCGGCAAGACTTGCAACATATTGGGGTCACCAATGCCAGATATGTTACAAGTCTGGCTTTCATTAAGCTGAAAAACCGATACATTTCCGGTAGCTGTAATTACGGTAGGATTCACAATTTTGCCGGTGTAATAATCCCCTCGGTTGAGTGTTGTTATTTCATTACAATCAAAGTACAGGGTGGTATTATCTTCTGTAAATAATACTCGAACCACATCCCCTCCTTGTCCTTTAAAAGGCACAAAATAAAAAAGGTCGGAGAAGGAATCTTCCGGTAATTGTTGCTCATAAATATGATTATCGGCTGCCCCATTCTGGCAAGTAGCCACTATGGATTGTTGTGATCCCGCAAAGACAGCAATGGGAGCGCCATTAAGGCTTCGAATTTGAGAGCCCGTCAAATCACCATCGCCCTTTATCTGGTAGCTTTCTCCTGTATCGAGTGTAATATTAAACGGCACAACTGCCGCTTGCCCACCAATGGTAGCAGTAGCAGGAATAATCTCAACATTGGTATTGTCCTGAGTAGCGACAATCACGGTAGATGAGGGGAAAATTCCTGCTCCACCTACGTAGCAAGTGATCAGATAATCGGTTCCAAGTTCAGTTTCGGGAAGTAGCAAACTACTTTCCGAGAAATAAGCCCGATTATGCACAGCGCTTACCTTCACCGGATTATCGGCTTCAATCAGGAAGCCAAAATCAGCAACTTCTTCGGAACCGATGGTGTAAAAAACTTCATCTGGCAGCGTGATTACAGTGACTGTTCCACCAGCTGCGATATAGTTTTGGCTCCAGCCATTCGCTGGTCGACTGATCGTTAGGTTGGTTGTTTCATCGGCATCAATATGAAGTCGAAAAACAGGATCATCATTGACGACCAGGAGAATATTTTCCATAAAAGCAACCCAGAATCGGGTTCCTTTGCTGCTTTGCGCAAATGACTGGACAGTAGACAACAAGAGCAGGACGATAAGTAATTTTAATTTCATGGTATTAATTTAGTCGGGTTTTGATCGCTCAATGATCGATCAAATTTAATTTTGGTTTTAGAGTGATCGGGATTCCATAAATTAATCAGCTCTTGGTAAGGAATGTTTTTATTTCGTCTAAAAAGTCTGTCTAATTTTGTCCAAAAAAGTATTTTAAAGTCCACAAAAGATCATTTTGTCAATGAGTGAGCAAAATCCACCTCGCATAACCCTGAATAGTATTTTCCAAACGCTACTCGAGCAGTTTCATCTTGAAAAGGGAATTGGCTATACCATCAAGCGGCTTTTTGTCAATCCCAAATCAGCCATCGATGAGTATTTTTATCACG
>JALEHC010000555.1 GCA_022763215.1 Saprospiraceae bacterium | reverse complement strand
GCTTCCAAGGGTTGCGGGTCATGCCATCAAACCACTTATCCCCCATTGCTAGCGCACCAAGTGACAACTTAGCTACCATAACTGCACCGGCTTCGTCCAGTTTTTTCACGACAGTGGCATCAAAATCCAGTTTTTGGTCTTTGAAAGGAGCTGCCCCCCAAGTTGTCTTATGCATACTTGTGGCAAACAAATCCTTGATACCATAAGGGATACCATGCAACAAGCCTTTATAATTGCCTTTTGCAATCTCTGCATCAGCTTTTTTTGCTTGTTCCATCGCCAAATCCTCTGTAAGCGTAACTACACAGTTGAGTTGCTCATCATACTTTTTGAGGCGATTGATAAACACCTTAGTCAGTTCAACAGAAGTTATTTCTTTATTTTTGATCAGGCTCGCCAATTCCTGGATAGAATACCAAGCTAATTTATCCTTGTCTTCTGGCAAAATAGACTTACCTGGGTTTTTGAAAGAAGCTCTAGATCGCTTGCCAAGAGCAGCTATATAATTATCCGGCACCGGATTAAAAGTCAAGCTGGGAACCAGCCCATTATCGAGTTCTTTTTCCCGATTTTTAGTGTATGCTTCCCGAAATTCCTCCAAGTTTGGCAATAAGGAATCAATTTCCGGATTGGTCATTTCAAGGCCCATAATATTGGCAGCGCCTTTGACATCCTGTCTTGTAATTTTTTGTAATAATTCACCGCTGGTAAAAGCGCCCAGCACAAAAGCACTAATCAGGAGCAAGGCTAACCAGCCATTCTTTGTAATTCCGTATCTCATATCGAAGTATTTTTTTATATGCAGCAAAAGTAGGCAAGAAGGGCATGAAATCGCAGAAAATACCCTGCAAAAGTTATGTTAATTCAAGTTTTCACCTTTTGAAATTGCCCGGGTGTCATTCCTGTCCACCTTTTAAATGCTCTTCGAAAGGTACTGGCCTCTGAGTAGCCAAGCATTTGGGCCAATTCCCGAATTGAACTTCCATCTTTCTGCAATACATCTATCGCCATCTCTTTTCGGATATCATCAATTAGTTTCTGAAAACTGCTTCCTTCTTCTTTGAGTCGCCTTTGCATACTCCGCGGATGAAGCCTGCATTGGGCAGCGACTTGTTCCATACTCGGCCAATAGCCTTGAAAGTGCGTGAATACCGTTTTCCGAATCTGGTCAGCCATGGTTTTCGGAACTTGTAATTCTTGTAGGGCAGCTTGCGCCAAATCGTAAAAATGATTGAACAATTGAGGATGAAAACTCTTCACAGGAAGCTTCCAAATACTCCGATCAAAACAGAGTACGTTTTCGCTTTCGCTAAATCGTAAGGGACAGCCTAGCACCTCCTGATAAAGTTTTGCATTTCCCGTAAGGGGATACTGAAACCGAGCCTCCAATGGAAAGACAGGTTTGCCTGTAAATAATCGAATGATGGCCAAGGTTCTGGTCATACTCGTTTCAATGGCTTGTCGTGCCGTGTCTGGGGACTGCTGCCACCAGACTTGAGCCGGAATAAACAGCAATTGCAACTGGCTTTCCGTTTGCCGAAAGGCGTAGGTCAACATATTGGCAAATACGGCTCCAAACTCGGCCAAAGCCTCGATTGCAGTACCTAAATCTGGACTACTCTCCATGAGGTATCCAACAATGCCTGCCACATAAGGATTGGGGTGTTGTCCAATACGAAGCCCCAGATGTGCATCACCACTCAAGCGTACGGCCTCCGACCAAACTTTTGAAGCCTGCTCCAAGCCCACCCAGCGGTCTGCATCCTCTAGGTCAGCCTTACTTAGTCCGGTATGGTAACAAATCTCTTCCAGTCGGACTCCATGTGACAGAGACTCGTAAATAATATCTTTCAAAATAGACATGCGAACCCGAACTGTTTCCATTGGCATGAATTATCTCCTCACTGTCGTGAAATGCTACATCGACGAGCAACACAACCCACTAATTTTATGGCAACAAAAATAATCAAACATGAAAGTACAGAATTGGATAAAGATTTTTCTTTTGATCATGGCTATTCCCACTCTTTTAGTAGGATTAACCGCATTATTTGATCCACAAGCTATTATGGACAACGTAGATCAGACACTAGATACAATCAGTGCTCGAAGTTCGACCAGAGCGATTTATGGTGGGATGCACTTATGCTTCGGGCTGTTCTTTGTGTACGGAGCTTTCAAAGCCCAAAGAGAAGCACTCTTAATCTTGGCTTTGTATGGTGTAGGCTTCGTCATCGGCAGACTTGTGAGCCTGCCGATGGACGGACGGCCCAATGCGTTTATTTCCAGATTTATCTGGATAGAAGCGATTACCGCTTTGTTATCTGTATATTTTTATCGACTTAGCTCAAAAACGTAATCAATACCCCGGCAGCTACTGCCGAACCAATCACTCCGCTGATATTGCTCGACATGGCATATTGCAAAATGTGGTTTTTAGGATCATAGCGCAAGGCTATTTCGTTAGCTACTCTGGAAGCCATGGGCACAGCACTCAAACCGGTAGCTCCGATCAGCGGATTGATTTTCTTTTGAGCAAAAAGATTATACACCTTTACAGCGGTAATTCCACCCAAAATAGAAATGGCAAACGCCAGAAAACCACCGACTACGATCATCAGCGTTTGTGGATTCAAGAACGTCTGAGCAGTCATAGTAGCTCCAACTGTCAAACCCAAAAAGATGGTCGCTGTATTCATAATAGTTTCAGAAGCAGCCTGAAACAAGCGATTAGTATCAGAGCCAATTTCTTTGATCAAATTTCCAAACAGCAACAAACCAACCAGAGGCACAGAAGAAGGCACCAAAAGAGCAACTACCGTGGCTAATACAATCGGGAAAATTATTTTCACCGTTTGCATATCTTTGATTTTCACCTTATCGGGAAATTTTTTCTCTTGCTCTTTCATATTAATGAGCAACTCCTTTTCTGACACCGACATGCGAACGACAAACGGAATAATAACCGGAACCAATGCCATATAAGAATACGCAGCTATCGCAATCGGTCCGAGTAAGTGTGGTGCCAGCTTAATAGCAGTATAAATCGCTGTAGGTCCGTCAGCTCCCCCGATAATCCCCAAGGCGCCTGCTTCCTCTATGGTAAACCCAATCAGTACCGCAGAAAAAAGCACCGCGAAGATGCCTATTTGCGCGGCAGCGCCAAACAAGGCCAATCGAAGATTGCGCAACATGGGACCAAAGTCCGTCATGGCCCCCACCCCCATAAAAATAAGCGGCGGAAGCAGTCCTGTTTTAATCAAAGCGTAGTACAGCATGTTCATAATACCATACTTACTGGCAATTTGTACCAGCGATAATTCCATAATATCAGTGCCTTCAGCTGGAATGACCGCCATATTACCAGAAGGGTAATTAGCCAATAGCAAGCCAAAAGCAATCGGAATGAGCAACAAAGGCTCGTATTTTTTGACGATACCAAGGTAAAGCAACAGGAAACCAAGTCCCAGCATAATCAGGGTACCCGGCGACTGGATTAATTCCCCAAGCGCCGTCATATCGTAAAGTTTTGTCAGTATTTCCATGTAATTTGCTTACTTCACCAATAAAATCACATCATCTTCTTCAATATCGGCACCATGCTTGGCCACGATTTCGACAATCGTACCACTCTTATCCGCAGCTACCGCATTAATTACTTTCATCGATTCGATGTAGGCAATGGTATCTCCTTCTTTGATTTTATCGCCTACCTGTACACCTCTTTCATTACTTTCTTTTGTTAGGTAAAATTTGCCTTCCAGCGGTGCGGTTACTTCCTTCAAATCACCACTTCCGGCAGTTGGTTTTGTAGTTTCTTCTTTTGGCGCATCCGATTCTGTAGATTCCTGATCGTATGAAACTTTTACCTTGAATTGCTCGCCATTGACATCAATCGTCATAGTTTGTGGCATAGCAGCAGCCGGTGCTGGGCCTGCTGTCGGAGCAGCAGAAGTGCCTTTTTTAGCCGCTTTTCGCTTTTCGAGGTCTTCCAGGAATCGTTCTTTTGCTTTTCCAGATTTATAATCTTCGTATTGAGCCGGGTGCATGGCGTATTCAAACAATTCTTCCTCATCAGGGCCAAGTTCCCAGCCTTTTTCTTTCATTTTCTGGCGGAATTCATCAAGCTGGTCTGGGTATAAATCTTGTGGTACTCCTGTAAAGAATTCACGGTCTTGGGCTTTCGCCAAATCCAGAATTTCCTGCCCCAATTCACCCGGCAACTGACCAGAACGACCAAGGATCATACCCCAGGTATTTTCGTCAATCATGCTCCAGCGTTCCTTGCCTTTTATCAGTTGGATTGCATTCATCAAGGAAACATTCTTCACATACTGACTAAATGGCGTTACCAGTGGCGGGTAACCTAATTTTGGCCACGCATGTTTAACTTCGTCAAACAATTTAAGCAATAGCTCTTCTTGAGTGATGGGGTCTTTATCGCGTTTTTTCAACCATTTATTGACGCTTTTGACATTATTTTCAAGGTCTGCCATCAAACTTCCCATCATCCCTCCTGGCAAACCAGGACCAATCAGAAGCGAATTCATATAGCGGTTACGTGGATTAATATAGTAACCCAGGAAATCATCAATAAACTCCTGTGTCAGGCTACGAACATGCATATAGGCTTTTTGATTAATATCAGGGACGCTAAAGCCAGCATCGCGTAGCATTTCGTGTATAGTCAATAAATCGGCATGGCCAGTACCCCAGGACAAAGGTTCCATACCTACGTCAATAATATCAGCGCCATTCCGAGCAGCTTCTAAAGAAGAAGCGACCGAAAAACCAGGCGTGGAATGTCCGTGGTATTGAATAATAATATCCGGATGGCGTTCGCGAATACCTTTGACCATTTTTCCGATAGAAACCGGACGGCCAATACCTGCCATATCTTTGATCGCAATTTCCTGCGCCCCTAGTTCGATATACTTATCAGCCAGATTGACGTAATATTCGACCGTATGTACAGGCGAATGCGTAATCGAAAGAGCGCCCTGCGCGATCATACCACCTTCTTTCGCAAATTTGAAAGAATTTTCGAGGTTGACCGGATTGTTCAAGCCATCAAAAGAACGAGCAATATCTGTTCCCTGAATCTTTTTCAGTTTGAACATCATTTTTCGCACATCTGCCGGTACCGGGCTCATACGCAATGCATTGAGGCCTCGCTCTAACATCTGCGTTTGAATTCCTGCATCATTAAAGGCTTGTGTCCATTGGCGTACAGAGTGGTTCGGGTTTTCACCAAATAGCAGGTTAATTTGTTCGAAGCCACCACCATTGGTTTCGACCCGAGCGAAGCAGCCCATTTCTACGATAGGTTCAGCCACTCGGACCAGCTGATCTACACGTGGCATATATTTGCCAGAAGACTGCCACATATCGCGGTAAACCAGTGCTAATTTTATTTCGCGTCCCATGTGTATATTTTGCTTTATGATTTTTTAATGGATTCAATATTGACGACTTTCCCTTGTCCATTGGTGTACTGCTGTACGGCCGCGACAATAGCTGCAACTTTAGCAGGTGATATTCCACTTGAGTCAGTAGAAGAACGAGGTCGAAGTCGGGCAGGACTGGATCTGGAAGGAACATCTTTGCTGTAATGGTTTACTACGCGTATGATCGTTCGACCACTAGCTACCACTAACAAAAGAATTACAAAGACTGTAATCATACCGACGACTAAGAGCAGAAGAGCGGTGTTTAAGTCCTGGGTCATTTGATATTTTTTGTAATGAAGAAAGGGCTATACCTATCTTTTCAATGGGTTGTAAAGTTAAAAAAATGATGGAAAAAGCGGCTTTCGCCAAATATTATTTCATAATTCGTAAGGAATAATACCAAAACATTCATTTTGTTTAATGAGGGCCTATATATTTTGACAATTTTGATCGTATAACAATTAATTTTTAATAATATAAAAAGTCGGCCTCTAGTTAATTGTAAATATGTGCAGCAATAACAGATAAACCACATTAAATAATCAATTGATCGTCAATTTTCTTGAAAATCAGTAAAAAATAGCTTCCCAAACCTAGCCTACGGTCAACTTATACCCTATATTTGCCGCGTTTTTACAAAAAGAAAAACAGATAGATATGTCAGACCAGATTCGGGTATTCAAGTTTGGTGGTTCTTCGCTAAGAGATGCTGAAAATGTAAAAAATGTGGCCAGTATTTTGAAGCGCTATGCAAATGAAAAAATCTTTATTGTCGTTTCTGCCATGGGCAAAACCACTAATGCACTGGAAACGGTAGTAGAAGCTCATGCTAACCAAACCGGTAAAGCTTTCGAATTGCTCGAAGAGGTGAAGAGAAGTCATTACCAACTTGCAGCCGAGTTATTTCCTGAAAACCATGACGTATTCAATACCATTAATGACTCTTTTGTAGAAATCGAATGGGTAATTGAGGAAGAACCTCATGAAAACTATGATTATAGCTACGACCAGATTGTATCTGTAGGTGAATTGGTTTCTTCTCGTATCGTACATGCTTATCTGAATGAAGTCGACCTGCCTACTCAGTGGTTGGATGCTCGTGATGTGATTTTGACGGATGATATTTTCCGCGAAGGATGGGTCCAATGGAAAGAAACACAGCAAAGAGCAGATCAGGTAGCTAAGCCTATGCTTGAAAAAGAGGGCTTTATCATAACACAGGGTTTTATCGGGAGCACCACCGAAAACTTTACCACTACGCTGGGACGTGAGGGTTCTGATTATACTGCAGCTATTTTTTCATTCTGCCTGGATGCTGTTGACATGAGTATCTGGAAAGATGTGCCTGGTGTTTTGACAGCTGATCCGCGTATTTTTGATAATGTGGTTAAACTAGATCGACTTTCTTACAAAGAAGCAATTGAAATGACCTATTATGGCGCTAAGGTTATCCACCCTAAAACGATCAAACCCCTCCAGAATAAGAGTATTCCGCTATTTGTAAAATCATTTATTGATCCGGAGGCTTCAGGGACTTTTATCTCTAGCGAGGTGGAAGACAACTATCCGGCTATGGTGGCAGTAGAACGCGATCAGGCATTGATGCTAATTTCTACTCGTGACTTTTCTTTTGTGGCAGAACACCACATGAGCTTTTTGTTTAGGGAGATTGCCAATCGTCGTTTGCAGGTTAATTTGATGCAAAATACGGCAATTAGTTTTGCTGTATGCGTTAACGATATTGACGATAAAGTTGATCAATTTGCAGATAGCATCAAAGATGCATTCAAGGTGATTATCGATCGCAATTTGGAGCTGATAACGGTACGTCACTATACACCAGAAGTACTCGAAAGCCTGAAACGAGGCAAAATTGTGCTGGTAGAAGAACGTACCAAGAATACGGTTCAAATGGTCGTTAAGCACGTGCCTGTTATTCGCCGAAAGGCAAACGTACCAACTGATTTGCGCTAAGCAAAAGGAAAATATAAATAAGGGGTTTAGCTCATAGCACCAGAAAACACCTAGCGGTCATGACGAACAATAATTGAGAGGAATGACTTCAGCGTTAGGTGTTTTCGTCTACAATTTTCTTTTCCATGCATACAAATTGTAATTGGTTATAATTTAAACTAAATTGCCGCCATATTTATAAATGATGTCGAAAATCAAGCCAAAAAGTAACTATTTAGCATTATTAAAGTGGGTTGTTTTACCTGCTTTAGCTCTTGCTTTTTGGGGGAATTCGAGCAGCGTGGAAGTCCTTCAAACTAAGGGTTTCCAAGATCAGGCCCCTGCCATTGTACATCAAGCTGCATTTGAAAAAGCGCCTTTTTCGGACCTTTCCTCTAACCTCAATGACTTCGAGTATTTTGAAATCGAAGAAGAGGATAATGACGATGATGACCAGCAATACACAAATGGCCAATCTGCCAGTCCGGAATCGTTGCTGTTGATGCTCCATGCATCCGTTCGTTTCACGCAACTTCCCCCGCAGAAAAAAATCAAACTTTTCATCCTTTTCCATTCCTGGAAATCCTTTCTACTCCTCTAATCAGGAAACCTATTCTGGTTTCCATTTTCCATTTTTTGCTAATTCACTTTTGGTTGTTAACCCTCGTTAACAGCTGTTAGTGATTCTATTTTCTTTTCCCAGAAAAGGTAAACACCTATGCTCGTTTGCCTTGAAGGAAAATCAATTATTTGTTTTCAAAAAAATCAATCCGCGTAATATGAACCTTAATCATATTTCATGGTGCTTGCTTGTTCTGGGCCTATTCATGAGCTGCCAGAACGAAACTAGCCCAACGACAAAGCACGAATCTCACGAAGAAACACATAAAGAATCTCACGGAAGTGGCCACCATATAGGAAGGCTTGAGGTAAGTAGTCCTATCATAAAAGATACGCTTTATTACAATGAGTACGTATCTCAAATTCAGGCCTATCAGCACATTGAGCTGAAAGCCCTGGAAAAAGGATACTTGCAAAAAGTATTAGTGGACGAAGGTGAATTGGTAAACAAAGGCCAAATTCTATTTGAGATACAACCTACGATCTATTTGGCCGAAATCCAGAAAGCTCAGGCAGAAGTGCTTCAAGCCGAAGCTGAACGAGAGAAAGCCAAAATCGAAGTTCAGAACCTCAAAGCCTTGGTCGATAGCAATATTGTTTCCGTGAACGAATTGGCCTTAGCTGAAGCCGAGATGCACAAAGCAGAAGCACATGTGGATAATGCTAAAGCAGAACTCAACTTGATGGAAGCACATCTGCAATTTACCAAAATTCGAGCGCCATTCGGCGGTATTACCGGCCGATTTGAAGACATTCGACTGGGTTCTTTGCTAGACGAAGGCGAGGAACTGATCACACTAACCGATAATAGCCAAATGTGGGTGTACTTCAATGTACCAGAAGCCAACTATTTGGACTATGCCCAACATCCCAAACAAGCAGATGCACTAGAACTTCAGCTAGCTAATAATCAAATTTTTGAACATAAAGGAAAAGTTACCGCCGTCGAAGCAGAATTCGACAATGCGACAGGAACCATCCCATTCAGAGCGACATTTGCCAATCCAGACCGATTGCTCCGACATGGGCAAACAGGTAATATTCTATGGCCGGTTGAACTAGATTCCGTAATGTTTATCCCTCAAAAAGCTACTTATGAGGTACTTGAAAAACGCTATGTATTTGTGGTGGATGAGCAAGGGCATGTTCAATCTAGAGAAATAAAAATAGCTGCTGAATTAGACAATGTGTATGTCATTTCAGAAGGCTTAAAGCTCAATGACAAATTCTTAATCGAAGGATTGCGGAAAGTAAAAAATGGCGATCAAATTGAGTTCGAGTATAAGTCGCCAGAGGAAGTTTTTAGTCAATTGAAGCTTCACGCAGAATAGTCAATCACCCAAAAAATGTAATTATGTTTCAAAATATATTAAAAAGACCGGTATTGGCTATTGTAATTTCCATAGTCACGGTCTTTGTTGGGCTGCTGGCTATTTTCCAGTTGCCAATATCTCAATTTCCATCCATTGCTCCTACTACGGTCAATATATTTGTTGCCTACCCAGGCTCCAGTGCAGATGTATTGATCAAGTCAACCATCATACCGCTAGAAACGGCTATTAATGGTGTGCAGGGCATGCGATACATTGCCTCTGATGCGACAAGTGCAGGCGAAGGAACCATTCGCGTTATTTTTGAACCCGGTACCGATCCTAATCAAGCGATTGTCCAGGTAAAGACGCGAGTTGATCAAGTCATGCCTAACCTTCCTCCATTGGTACAACGAGAAGGAGTACAAATCACTCCAATACAACCAAGTATGTTGTTGTACGTCAACCTTGCAGGTGAAGAAGGCAGTAATATTGATGAAAAGTTTTTGTACAATTATGCTTACACCAAAATTGTTCCAGAGCTACAGCGAATAAATGGTATTGCTCAGGCACAAATCCTTGGTGCTCGAAAGTATGCTATGCGTATTTGGCTTAAGCCAGATAGAATGCGTGCGTACAAAATCTCCGCAGAGGAAGTGATGGAAGCATTGGAAGAACAAAGCTTGATCGGTCGCCCCGGTCGATTGGGCCGTAGTTCTGGTATAACCGCACAATCCAAAGAATTTGTACTTACCTATGCAGGTCGTTATAATACCCCGGAGCAATATAAAAATATCATCATGAAAAGTACCGAGGAAGGACAACAAGTCAAACTCGGGCATATTGCAGATATAGAATTGGGTAGTGAGTTTTTTGATATTTACTCTAATCTCGATGGCAAGCCTTCTTCGTCTATTGTGCTAAAGCAAACCTTGGGAAGTAATGGTAGCAAGGTAATCGAAGCGGTAAAAGAAAAAATGAAAGCGTTGGAAAAAGAATTTCCGGCGGGTATCAATTACCAATATAGCTATGATGTTTCCAAGTTTTTGGATGCTTCTATCGAACAAGTAACCCATACCATTCGAGATGCCTTTTTACTAGTTGCACTAGTGGTTTTTATATTTCTTGGCGATTGGCGCGCTACGCTCATTCCCATACTTGCTGTGCCGGTATCATTGGTTGGGGCATTTTTCTTTATCCAGATGTTTGGCATGTCGATTAACCTGATCACCCTATTTGCATTAGTACTTGCTATTGGTATTGTGGTTGATAATGCCATCGTGATTGTGGAGGCGGTCTACGCCAAAATGGAAGAAGATGCCACTATTACCCCTTATCAGGCTACCCAAGATGCCATGCGGGAATTAAGCGGTGCCATTATTGCCATCACATTGGTGATGACCTCTGTATTTGTTCCGGTGGCCTTTATGAGCGGGCCCGTCGGGGTGTTTTATCGCCAATTTTCGATCACGATGGCGAGTTCGATCATTATTTCGGGAGTAGTTGCCCTTACACTGACCCCCGTTTTGTGTGCCATGTTTCTGAAAAATCATCATGGCAAACGAAAAAAATCTTGGTTTGACCGATTCATTGAAGGCTTCAATCGACTCTTTGAAAGGCTGACCGGAGGATATGTGGCCATACTCAATAAAATTGTAGCCCGTAGAATCGTCACTTTTGGTGTGTTGGCCTTGTTTATTTATGGCCTTATGTACACCAACCAAATTCTACCTGCTGGTTTTGTACCCAGTGAAGACCAAGGTACAATCTATGCGATCGTTCAGACACCACCTGGCTCTACATTAGAGCAAACCAATGAAGTGGCCAGACAGCTACAAAAAATTGCTGAAGAAGTCGAAGGTGTAGAATCTGTTACCTCGCTTGCCGGATATGAAATCATGACAGAAGGCCGTGGCTCTAATGCAGGTACTTGTCTAATAAATTTGAAGCCATGGTCAGAACGCGAAAAAGATGTACTCGAGATCATGGAAGAGCTCGAGGAAGAAACCCAAAACCTCGGAGCTGTAATCGAGTATTTTGAACCGCCTGCCGTACCGGGCTTTGGTTCTTCGGGTGGTTTCTCCCTGCGAATGTTGGACAAAACTGATGCCACGGATTATCAAGACTTTGATGAGATCAACCAAAACTTTCTGAACGCGCTCAGTGAGCGGGAAGAATTGACCGGTCTTTTCACATTTTATGCAGCTAACTATCCACAATTTGAATTAGAGTTTGATAATCAGGCCGCCATGCAAAAAGGCGTTTCCATAGGTGCTGCCATGGAGAATCTGAATATCCTGATTGGTAGTACTTATGAACAAGGATTTATTCGATTTGGTCGATTTTTCAAAGTATATACACAGGCAGCACCTCAATACCGAAGGTATATTTCTGACTTGGACGAATATTTTGTAAAAAATGAAGAAGGAGAAATGGTGCCTTATTCTGCTTTTATGAAGTTTAAAAAGACGCAGGG
>JALEHC010000554.1 GCA_022763215.1 Saprospiraceae bacterium | reverse complement strand
TGAGTAACCGGGTTTTGCTCATCCATTCCATTAAAAATCTTGTTTTTATTGAATGTCTTTTTGATATCTTCCCAGCGCTGTTTCTCATCGGCAGTTTGTACGCCCATTAGTTCTTTTAGTTTGAGGAAGTTGGCTTCCGCAGCAGACGTTAAAGTCTGGGATTCGCCTTCGTAATGCGAAAGAACAAGCGTTTCCAGCTCTTGCTCATTCATAATCGGAACGACCTTTTCGGCCATTTTATTCATATTTCGGTAACTACCTTGGAGCTTAAATGCGGGTTCTGTACGGTATTCATCCTGCATAGCTGCCGAGCGGATATATTCCTGATTGACAGAAAGCACGACATCTCGTATTCGCAACAGCTTTTTGAGTACCGATACATATTCATTAAGCTCTGAAGTCGTATGGTTCGCTTCGAGTTCGAGTGCTTCTCGACTTTCGGTTTGTGCTCGTTTTATTAGCTGATACACATCCTTCATACTTTTTCCGGCCAGTCGGGCCAGTGTTCGATTCGAAGTCAGCGCATTTTCAATATAACTCAGCTTAAATACCTCGCCACTATCACCAATAATATCACCCAGGTTATAGATATCTGCACGGTTGGCCAACATATCCGGAATCTGAAATTTGTCACCACTTTCAGTGTAAGGGTTACCTGCCATAATCACGCAGACTCGCTTGCCGCGAAAATCGTAGGTCTTACTTTCTCCTTTCCAGACACCTTCAATTTTGCGTTGTGCATCACAAAGGGAGATAAACTTTTGCAAGAATTCGGGATGGCAGTGCTGGATATCATCCAGATAAATCATCACATTATCGCCCATTTCAAACGCAAGATTCAGTTTTTCCAATTCTTGCTTAGCGGCGCGTTGATTGGCGTCAGCCGGATCAACAGAAGTAACATGATGCCCGATGGCCGGACCATTTATTTTCATGAAAATGAGGCCCAAGCGGTTGGCCACATATTCCATCAGAGTGGTTTTTCCATAGCCGGGAGGCGAAATCAGAAGGAGCATCCCCATGCGATCGGTGCGGGTTTCGTCTCCGGCGGTACCAATTTGTTTAGCTAGGTTGTCACCAATGATTGGCAAATATACCTGGTCAATGAGGCGGTTACGCACAAAAGAACTCATAACTTTTGGCTGGAATTCGCCAAGCCTCAGCTTTTTGCGGTATTGTTCTACCAACTGCTTCTTTGCCCGATTAAAAGCATTAAAAGCAGTAGCTGTTGTGTCTTCATAAGCCTCTAACCGAGCTACAAAATCATTAAAGTTGAGCAGGTATTCTCCATTCTGTAAGAGTGGGTGATCGCCATGTAATTCTTTAATCTGTATTTTGGTTGGTGCTTTGATTACCTGCTTTTCCTCAAAACTTTCTGCTTGTATCAGCACAGAAGTCTCATCCAAAAAATGAGCATAATCAGCCTCTGTATCACTTTGCTCTGTATAGGCATGCAACCATTTTCGCACCAGCTGAAACTGCTCGGTGTACTGGCCTTCGAGTTGTTGGACGGAGTCTTGAAACTGGCGTTCGGCTTTTTTATCTTTTAAATACACCATAAAATGCTTTCGCAGCTCCGCTGCTTCTGGACTAATAATAAAGGAAGCAGAACGAGTCAGTTCTTTAAATAAATAAAGTGCTGCTTTCGAAATGAATCTGGAAGGATCTTGTTGTGCTTTCAAAATGGTTTTTGGCATACGTTCGAATTTTCTTCAGTATACATGCTTCTGATTAAATTATCGAAAAAATGCGTTAAAATTATCATAAAATTCGACAGATTTTAGTCTTGCATTCTTTGGCTTTCGCCAAATATTGCACTACTGGTTTTTCTTGAGACGGTAATTTTTGAAGGCAGATGATTTAGCTCAAAGAATCAGTTTTGTAAGAGAAGAATTTGTCAGACCTGTCTGCCGGATGGCTTGAAGATAAAACGGGAACCCTTTTTCAACCGATTCAGTTATTGAGACATTATTGAATTGTGAAAACCGAGTCTTATGCTAAAATTATACCGCGATTCGTTTAGTGGCTTATCTCGCTCTATCTGGTTGCTGGCACTGGTTTTGTTGATCAACCGGGCAGGCACTATGGTCATTCCTTTTATGACGGTTTATCTGACGACTATCCTTGGCTTTTCCTTTTCTCAGGCCGGCGTGGTGATGATGTTTTTTGGCTTTGGTTCGGTCTTGGGTTCTCTTTGGGGCGGTTGGCTAACGGATCGTATCGGGTACTACCACATCATGTTTTGGACGCTCTTCCTGAGCGGACTCATGTTTATTGTTCTGGCACACGTTACTGCTTTTGTGCCTTTATGTATCACTATTTTCATTTTAAGTCTGATTGCAGATGCTTATCGTCCGGCCAACTACGCTGCCACAGCAGCTTACAGCAAACCAGAAAACCTGACGCGCTCTTTTTCGCTTTTGCGAATTGCTATAAATCTAGGATTTAGTGTCGGGCCTGCCATTGGTGGTTACCTGGCCGCGTCCGTCGGTTTTAAGGCTTTATTTTGGGCAGATGGCTTGACTTGTGTAACTGCATCTTTGCTGTTGCTTGTATTTTTGCCATACAGGAAACAACCGAAAAAAGAAATAAAGGCAGAGGAAGCATTACAACCCATTCGTTCTGCTTATCGCGATACGCCTTATCTAATTTTTGTCGGGATGATCATGTTGAGTGCGATGGCATTTTTACAATTGTTTACAGCCGTTCCGGTCTTTTTGAAAAAAGAGTTGTTATTGAGTGAAGGTCAGATAGGGGCTTTGCTTGCGCTAAATGGTTTTCTGATTGCCATTACAGAAATGCCGGTAGTCTTTAAGTTTGATGGTCGGTTCAAGCGCATCAATCTGGTCATTTTAGGCACTTTGCTCATAGGCTTGTCTTTTTGTGCCTTTTTACTGCCGCTTCCGGCTGTGTTATTGGGCATCTTGTCCATCCTGTTGATTACTGCTGGGGAGATATTTAACATGCCATTTGCCAATACCATTGCGATGGATCGGGCTACTGACCGCAATCGAGGGCAGTACATGGCTTTGTATGCAATGGCTTTTTCGATTGCACATATTGTAGCTCCTTTTATGGGAATGTATATCGCTGAAAACCATGGATGGCCAATTTTGTGGT
>JALEHC010000553.1 GCA_022763215.1 Saprospiraceae bacterium | reverse complement strand
TAAAATGTTCTTTTTCATGTTGATTGGTTTTTGAAAGTTGTCGAGTGATTTTTATAGTCGGGAAAATTAATTGGAAGCCTGTTTCATAGCCTCCAATCGTTTGAGCTTGTTTTTGCGAAGCAAGCCTTTGATAAGGCCAATAAACCAAGGAACACCATAGCCGTTTTTGTGCAAATGTGCGCCACCAAACTGATAAATTTGGGTATTGCCTTTAATACCATGACCGTCCAGCAATCGATTATAGAAATTGAATAAAGATCCAATCAAGATGGCATGGTATAGCGCTTCATCGCTCCAACCGGCTGCCCGAACTCGGTCTGCATCTGCCTGAACCAATTTACTGGGACTCAAGGTCAGCTTTTTGAGATAGTGAAAAACGGGCTTTAGTTTTTCGGCTATTGGGGCCGTATCGACATCAGCTACCAACTGCTCAATCGTTTCTGGCTTTACGCCAAATTGTTGGGCAACGGCTTTATGTGAGCCGTGGCAAAATTGGCAAGCATTCAGACCAGATACGTAGGCCGCCATGATTTCTTTTTCTGCGGAAGAAAAAGGAGAAGGGCCGCGCATAATGCGCTGAGAAGCTTTGTCCAGGGGCCCTAAGCGTTTGCGATCATAGAAGGTAATATCTGTGATGTCCGCATTTTCGTCGAGGTGTTTGAAAAAAGGCATATTCATTGATTTTATAGAGAATTAATGTTGTTTGCGTAAGCAAAAGAAGCTATGAGTGAAAGCATAAAAGAAAGTACCGAAAACACCGTTCTTACCGTGTGGTAGCGATTCCATTTTACTTCATAGCGGTTGCGTAACTCTTGCATTTGTTCAGCGGCCAATTCGCCTAGTTCCATGGCATCGAGCCAGTCATTAAGGGGAACATTTCCGGCGGCTGTAACGCCAAATGTGCCAAGCAGATACACCAACCCTGCTGCAAGCAGCAGCCAAAAGCTAAGCCCCTGCTGATATTGCTGAATGGTGCTGACCAAAAGTGCTACAATAGGACCGAAAAAGATGATGAAAAACATCGGGTTAAGTATTTCCCGATTGATGTGCTGCATATTTTCCAAATAGGTGGCATCCATCACTTTTCGAGTGCCCGGAATGACCGATACCGACCAGGCATAAAAGAAGCCGGCAGACAATCCTGTAAGCAGGATCGCCGTCAAAAGAGTGACTGATTTCAAAGAGATTTCCATGATTTAAAGGGTTTATAGTTTTGGATTTTGCGGAAGCTGCTTTCGCTTTCGCTAAATGACAAGACAAAGATAGGGGGGGAGGGCACCGAAACCCTTGTTCGAAAAGGAGTACAATTTGTTCGAAAAGGAGAAAGTGTTGTCAGCGGGAGAATTACTGTTTTATTTCGCTGGGACGAAATCCGAATTTCTTGGAAAAGGCATTGGAAAACGAGCTCAGACTGTCATATCCGACCTGCCAAGCAGCTTCTTGTATCGTAAAGCCTTCTTCTCGGATAAGTTGATGGGCTTTGTTGAGGCGTTCGTTTTGTAGATATTTGAAAACCGGTACACCGAAAAGTTCTTTGAAGCTCTTTTTGAGTTTGAACGTATTGAGGCCAATCTTTCGGGATAATTCGGACAGGGAAGGAGGCGTTTCCAAATCCTCGATGAGGATATTACGGGCCATAAGGAGCTTTTCTCTTTCGCCGGAAGGAATTTTTTCTTCGGCCATCATTGACAATTGACCAAAAAAGTGCGCCAACAAGGAAGTGATTTGGCTTCTAAAGAAGAGCATTTTGGCTTTGCCTTTATATTGATTGTGAAATACTTGATTGACGATGGTTTGCATTTCAGGGGTAATAAAAAAACTAGGGCCTTCTACATAATGGTCTTTAGGGTGAACCAATTGATTAAGCAATTCGCCAAATAATTCGCCTTCCTGATTGGGCAGTTGATCCAGATTTCTGGCAGCAGTAGCAATGACAATACATTCCAGGGGGTTGTCGGCTGATACGGTGTGGACGAACTCTACCTTTTCATTGGCATAAAAAGCAAGTGCCAGCCCTTTGGTGTACTGAAATGATTTTTTCTTTTGACCATACTTTACCGTCAAATCTACATTGCCTTCCCCATAAATCGCAACAGCGATCAAGGGCTCATCAAAGTAGCACGAGTCCACTACTGGTTGCTCCGCCTGAGCTTCCTCAATGAGTATGATAAAGTCATTAATCTCGATGATTTCGCGGGTCATGCTTGGCTATTTTGGCTTGCTGAAATTAGTAATTTCCCAACTGAAAACGGGTTAAAAACTTAAGAAAGTTGTGTTTGAAAATAGCCGACTACTTCTCGAAATGCTTTTTGAGTAGGGTGGTCTTTCTCCTTGGTATTAAAATGCAAGGTCAGGATAGAATGCCCAAAACCCGGTATTTCATGAAAAATAATTCGGTCATGTTCATCGGTATTAAAAATGCGATCTAGGCTATCAATCCTTTTTCGGGTACAAATAAAGTCTTTTTCAAATCGACCACAATGCATGGGGCCAAGCACATCAAGCCGCTTTTTGATGGTTTGTATTTCGTCTGGGCTCATGTGAGCTGCGCTTTGACTAAAGAAGGGTAAAGAAGGTTGGCTGGCGAAACCTGCAAGTACGGCATCATTTGCCATGAGCGAAATGGCAAAATTGCCGGTCAGACACATTCCAATTACGCCTACACCTTTGGTCTGATATTTTTCTTTTAGCATTTGACAAAGCCCTGCCAAATAAGTGGTAATCGGACTAGACTGATTTCGGGCAAAAAGTTTGAATTCTTTACTAATACATACATGTACAGTATTGGACACAATCGTTTTGCGACCCAAGCGGCCAAATAAATGAGGCAATACCACTCTAAATCCTTCTGCAACCAACATATCAGCTAATCGGAG